>NZ_JBSGBY010000470.1:0-6860 GCF_053601505.1 Nocardia sp. NPDC004722 | reverse complement strand
GGCCGATCCTGGTGCCGGGCATCAGCACACTGCCCTCCACCGTCGCGCCGTCCTCCACGAGCCAAGGCGGGCAGATTCTATGTGGCGGACGTGAATTCCCGTCCCCCGCGCATCGACCCGGACCAGTGGCGGCTGTCCATCGGCGGCCAGGTCGCGCACCGGCTGCGGCTGTCGCTGGCCGACCTGGCCGAGCAGGCGGTGGAATTCGACGCTGTCATGGTGTGCGTGCACAACACTCCCGGCGCGGGCCGCTGCGGCAACGCCCGTTGGTTCGGCGTCCCGCTGACCGCGCTGCTCGACCACGCCGTCCCCGAATCCGGTGCGACCCGGCTGGTCACCCGCGCCGTCGACGGCTACACCATCTCGCTGCCGCTGCAGCCGCTGCGCACCGGCGAATGGCCCGGCTACCTGGTCATCGGCATGAACGGTGCACCGCTACCACCTGAACATGGTTTCCCCGCACGGGTTTTCGTGCCCGGCATGTACGGCCAGTACGCGGGCGCGAAATGGCTCACCGAACTCGAACTCACCGACGACAGCCAGGTCGACTACTGGTGGAAGCGCGGCTGGCCCGCCGAACCGCTGTGGGTGCGCCCCGAAGCCCGCATCGACGTCGCCACCGACGGCGCGTCGGGTTCCGGCAAGTTCACGGTGGCGGGCGTGGCGTGGGCCCCGCCGCAGGGCGTCTCCGCCGTCGACATCCGGATCGACGAAACCGACTGGCTGCCCGTCGAACTCGGCGCGGAGACGGCTCCCGCCGCCTGGCGGCGCTGGCGCACGGTGGTCGACCTGCCGCCCGGCACCCACACCATCCAGGCCCGCGTGACCGGCCGCACCGGCGAAGTCCAGGACGCCGCCCCGCGCCCGCCCTTCCCGCGCGGTCCGGGCGGCCTGCACACCGTCACCGTGACCGCGTGACCGGGCGAGTCATGACATCTGTCATGGCACAGTGATGACGGACGGGGGAGGCGGCGGGCCCCCGGACGCACGACAGTAGAGGTATGAACGCTATTGCCAATGGCATCGCGGTCGGGGGGTCCATCCAGACGACCGCTCCGGCCATCGAAATACGGGGTCTGGTCAAGACATTCGGCTCGTCCGGTGCGACGGTGCGAGCGGTGGATGGACTCGAACTGGTGGTGCGCCCGGGCGAGATCGTCGCCTTCCTCGGGCCGAACGGCGCGGGCAAGACGACCACCATCGACCTGCTGCTCGGCCTGACCTCGCCGGACTCGGGCGAGGTGCGGGTCTTCGGCGGCACGCCGTCGGATGCCATTGCGGCGGGCCGGGTTTCGGCCGTGCTGCAATCCGGCGGACTGCTGCCCGACCTGACCGTCGGCGAGACCGTCCGCCTCATCGCCACCCTGCACGCACACCCGCGTCCGGTCCAGGAGGTGCTGGTGCGGGCGGGCATCGACGATATCGCCGACCGGCCCGTCGGCAAATGCTCGGGCGGCCAACAGCAGCGGCTGCGGTTCGCGTTGGCGCTGCTGCCGGACCCAGATCTGGTGGTGCTCGACGAGCCGACCACCGGCATGGATGTCGAAGGGCGGCGCGACTTCTGGCACGCCATCCGCCAGGACACCCGCCGCGGCCGCACCGTGCTGTTCGCCACCCACTACCTCGACGAGGCCGACGCCTACGCCGACCGCATCGTCCTGGTACGGGCCGGTCGGGTGGTGGCCGACGGCAGCGCCGCGCAGATCAAGAACCTGGCCGCGGGCCGCACCGTCAGCGCCACCCTGCCCGCCGCCGACTCCGCCCGCCTGCTGGCGCTGCCCGGCGTCGAACAGGTCGAACAGCGCGGCGATCGGATCCTCGTGCGCGCCAACGACTCCGACGTCGTCGCCCGCTACCTGCTGACCGCCACCCCGGCCGTCGACCTGGAGATCTCCGCCCACAACCTGGAGGACGCGTTCCTCGCCCTGACGGGAGACCACCGATGACCACCCTCGCCACCCGGCCCGCCCGGACGGCGGGCGGATTCCGGCCCGCGTTCCTGGGGCTGGAACTGCGCCGCACGCTGCGGGACAAGCGCACCATGATCTTCGCGCTGGTCATGCCGCCGCTGTTCTTCATCATCTTCGGGACGAGTACGTCGTTCCAGCAAGACCAGGCCGGTTCCGGTAACACCACCGGCTATGTCATGGTCTCGATGGCCGTATACGGCGCACTGCTGGCCACTTCCAGCGGCGCTGCGCGGGTGGCCGTCGAGCGCGCGGCGGGCTGGAGCAGGCAGTTGCGGCTCACCCCGTTGCACCCGGTGGCGTACATCGCCACCAAGCTCGCCGTGGCCATGCTGCTCGGATTGCTGTCCGTCGCCATGGTTTTCGTGGCGGGCGCGATCTTCGGGGCGCGGATGCCCGCGTCGGCCTGGGCGAGCTGCTTCCTCATCGCCTGGCTGGGCTCGGTGGTCTTCGCAGCCTTCGGGCTGTTCATGGGCTACCTGCTGCCCGCCGAGAACGTCATGCAGTTGCTCGGCGTCTCGATGGCGCTGCTCGCCTTCGCCGGCGGTCTGTTCATGCCGCTGCACGGCTGGGCCGAGACCGCGTCGAAAGTGGTGCCCACCAACGGCATCGCGACCCTGGCCCGCGCCCCCTTCGCCGAACCCAGCGCCGCGGGGATCGTCCTCGCCATCGTGAATGTGGTGGCCTGGGCGGCGATCTTCACCGTCGGCTCGGCGTTCCTGTTCCGCCGTGACACGGCACGCTGAGCACGAGCCGACTCCGGCCGGGGATGCCACCCGGCCGGAGTTCGGCCGTGCCTGGGCCGAGCGGGCCTCGGCCGCCGCGGCCCTCGCTGCGGTAGCGTCCGGCCCTGTGGAGGACGAAGAAGAGGGCATCCGGCGGCGGCGACGGTTCGGTTCGCTGTTCTCCGCGGTGTGGGTGGTCTATCTGATCGATCCACTGCGCGCGGCCTGGCACCTCGAGAATCCGGTCGCGCGGGTGTACACGCTCACGGTGATCGTGGCCTTCGGCGTCGTGTACGTCGGGTCGTTCTGGTTCCAGGTGCGCGGCCCGGTGCGGCGTCCGTGGCCGCCCAGCCAACAGCCGTGGAACGCGATCGCGCCCTTGATCGTGCAGGTGGCCTTCGTCGCGGCGGCCGCGGTGACGCTGCACTCCGCGGTCCTGGGCATGGGCGTCTACCTGGCCTCCTACATCGGCTTCAGTTTCGCCCCGCAATGGGCCGTCCCGCTGCAAGTCGTGGTGCTGCTCGCGGCGACTGTGGTGCCGCAGCTGGCCACCGGGCAACCCCCGAACTACTCGCTCATGCAGGCGATCTTCCTGGCGAGTCTGGCGGTGGGCGGCATCCGGGTGATCCTGGTCCGCAACCATCAGCTCTACCTGGCCCGCCGACAGCTGACCGAACTGGCGGTGGCCGAGGAACGGTTGCGGGTGGGGCGCGACGTGCACGATATCCTCGGCCACTCGCTCACCGTCATCACCGTGAAAACCGAGCTGGCGCAACGACTCGTCGACGTCGACACCGGGCGGGCCAAGGCCGAGATGGCCGATGTCGAGCGGCTGGCGCGCGAGGCGCTGGCGAGCGTGCGCACCACCGTCGGCGGACTGCGCGAGGTCTCCCTCGCGGGCGAGGTGGCCAATGCGCGCACCGCCCTGCGCGCCGCCGAAATCGACGCCGAGCTCCCGGATTCCGACGACCTGCCGATCCGGCACAGCATCGTCTTCGGCTGGGTGCTGCGCGAGGCCGTCACGAACGTGGTGCGGCACAGCGGCGCCGAGCACTGCTGGGTGCGGGTCACCCCCACCAGCCTCGAGGTGTCCGACGACGGCGTCGGCATGCGCGACACCGCACGCGCGGGCTCCGGCCTGTCCGGGCTGCGTGAGCGGGTGCAGGCCACCGGCGGCACCCTCACCCTCGCCAATCGACCGGAAGGCGGATTACGCGTGCTGGCAAGCTTTCCGGCGACGACCAAGGAGCCGGAATGATCAAACTGCTGCTCGCCGACGACCAGGCTTTGGTGCGCGGCGCGCTCGCCGCGCTGCTGAGCCTGGAGGCCGACCTGGACGTGGTCGCCGAGGTGGGCCGCGGCGACGAAGTGCTCGCCGCCGTCGAACGCACCAGCCCCGACGTGGCGTTGCTGGACGTGGAAATGCCGGGTATGGACGGCATCTCGGCCGCCGCCCAACTCCACGCCGCCCACCCGCAGGTCCGCATCCTCATGGTCACGACCTTCGGTCGCCCCGGTTACCTGCGCCGCGCAATCGACGCCGGAGCCTCCGGCTTCGTCGTGAAAGACACTCCCGCCCGCGAACTCGCCGACGCCGTCCGCCGCGTCCACATGGGCCTGCGCGTCGTCGACCCCGCCCTCGCCACCGAAACCCTCACCGCCGGAACGTCCCCCCTCACGGCCCGCGAACGCGAAGTCCTGGCCGCGGCGGCCGACGGCTCGACCGCCGCCGCCATAGCCCGCACCCTCCACCTCTCCGAAGGCACAGTCCGCAACCATCTCTCCTCCGCCATCGGCAAGACCGCCACCCGCACCCGCGCCGAAGCCGTCCGCGCTGCCGAGCGCCTCGGCTGGTTGTGATTACAAGATCAAGGTGCACTCAGGGTGGTGAAACGGACAAAAATCCGCGGTGAGTACTCCGGGCCCCTCCAAGAGATCAATACAGCTGGCTAGAAGCGCCCGCCCCGGCTGATCCGGCGGGAACCGTCGGAGCCGCCGAAGGAACCGGGACCGAGCCCGCCGCCCCCGGAACCGCCTCCGCCGCCGCGATATTGATTGCCCATGCCGCGCAGCATGCCGTCGATGAGGATGCCGCCCAGAATTGCCCCGGACTGCGAGGTCCCGCCGGAGGTCAGGCGCTGCTGCTGCGCCTGCCAGTCCCGCACGGCGGCCTGCGCGGTGTGCAGGGCATGCGCGCCGAGCTCGGCGGCCCGCTGGGCGAGCGGCAGGGCCTGCGCGGGATCCGACGTCGAAAGCTGTTCGGCCTGTTGCAGACTGCGCTGGGCCTCCGCCAGCCGGGTACGCGGCTCGGCGTCCACACCGCCGCGTCGCGTGCTGATGAAATCGGCGGCGGCGTTGATCTGACTGCGGGCGGCGGTCAGCACCTGGTCGAGGCGGCGGGCCAGATCCTCGGCGGTGTGCTTGCGCTGGGTGGCGGCGGCGATGGCCTGCTCCAGCGCGGAATCGGCGGCGACCGCCTGCCGGAAGACGCCCAGCGGATTGCCGGTCCCCTCGGTGTCGGCCTGACTCAACGCGGCGCGCGCCTGGGTAGTGGCCGAAGGCAATTCGGTGCCGCCGTGCTCGATCAGGTTGCCCGCCAGCGCCAGATCCTTGCGCAGTTCGGCGACGATGCCGGGCAGCCCGGCCCGGGCCTGTTCGATATCGGTGGTGGCGGAATCCACCGCGTCCAGCAGGGTCCGCGCAGCGTCCACGGCGGATTCGGCGGCGCGGATATCGGCCACCGCCGCGCCCTGCTGCCCGACGGGTTTGGCCGCCGCCGCTCGGCCGTCCTCGATGGTGCGCTCCGCGAAGCCGATTCGCTCCTGCGCCATGGCCACATTGTCGCGAATGGGCGCGAGCACCGAGGCGGGGTGCGCGGCCAGCAGCGCGGCGAGCGTGGCCTGTGAGCCGGGCATGCGGGCGGTGAGTTCGACCATGTCGCGGGTCAGCGCGTCGAGCCGATCGGCGGCGTTGATGAGCAGATTGCGCATCGCGTCGAACTCGGTCACCTTGGCGTCCAGGTCCCGGTCGGCGCTGCCGCAACTGCTGATCAGCTCGATCAGCATGCGCTGCTGCTGATCCGGGGTCTCGGGAATGTCGTCGTCGAGCTCCTGCCGGATCGAGAACGCCTTGGCCAGCGCCTTTTTCGCGGCCTCCAGCGCGGCGGTGAAGGGCGCGGTGGCGGTGGCCCCGAATTCGTCGGTGGCCAGGCGCAACTCCTCGGTGCTGGTGCGGATGGCGTTGTCGGTGTCGACGAGAGTCTCCTTGGACAGGGCGTCGAGGATCACCAAGGGCAGGGCGGCCAGCGCGGCGGTGTCGGTCGGATCGGTCCGGCGCGCGGATTCCAGCGCGTCGTGTGCGCGCCGCCGCTGCCGCCACCGCGACCACAGCCAGACAGCGAGCACCACCAGCACCACGGCGAGCGCGAACAGCAGCAGCTTGCCGATCCCGATCCCGCCCGAACCGCTCATGGCGTGCGACAGCCCGGTCGCGGTCGCCAAACCGGCACCGGCCCAATCCCCGCTGCGCAGTTTCGGCTCGACCTGGTCGACCAGCATCCGGTCCAGGTCCTTGTCGCTGACCGAGCTCGGCGTGCTCCCGGTGAACGCGTAGGCGCGATCGTCCACCGCGACCGACAGCAGCACGTCACGATCCCCGAAGCCGGACAGCCGCGCGGTCTGCTCACCCCACGAATGCGCGTCCAGCCCTTGGAAATTCCGCACGTAGACGATCCACAGCCGCTCGTGGTCGCGCGAATACAGCGAGTCGATGGCCTGCTGCAGCTCCGCGGTCTGCCCCTTGTCGAGGACACCGGCCCGATCGGTCACATAGCTGGGCAACCGCAATGGCTCCTCGGCGCCCGCGGGGGCGGCGCGCCCGCCGAGCAGGGCCAAGGCCAGGAGCAAGCCGGTCGCGACGAGGGACAGCTGCTTCGGTAGCGGCATCCTCTGAATCTAACTGTGGAACGCGGAGGGTCGGTTTCTTCTGCACACTGTGTCGGCCGCCATGACTACCATCGGGGGCGTGATCACGATCGATTCGCCCTACACGGGACACGTCGCCCCCGGCTCCAACGTCGACGCGCCAGCGACCACTCAGCGAATGCCCTTGCGTACGAGGCTGTTTCACACCCCCTGCCGTACCATGTAGGGGGTCCGGCTCGGGCAGT
>NZ_JBSGBY010000469.1:0-6873 GCF_053601505.1 Nocardia sp. NPDC004722 | reverse complement strand
CCCGGGCGGGCCGCCCCGACCGCGGCCCGCCCGGGTTCACGCCGCCCCGGCGTTCACGCCGAAACATCCTCCCCGGCAACGGTATCGGGGTCGCCGAAGTCGGGCACGACTCCCAGATCGGCCGGATGGTAGAGACCGGGCGGACACCCCGGGGCGCACGTCCGTTCCAACAGTTCGTGGGCCTGCGCGGCGAGATCCGGAATCCGCTCCGTCGGCCCGGACAGCACCACGGCGGTCAGCGCCACCCCGGCGGTCTCGGAGAGGGCCATCAGCGCCCGCGAGGTCATGGCGAACGCGCCCGCCAATCCCCACCCGGCACTGTCGTCCTGCGGCACCAGGACGATCCCGCCCGAGGCGGTCAGCAGCGACAGTGCCCGCGAGCCGAGCACCGCGCCCAGCGCCGCCTGCACCCGGCGCAGACGACGCAGCGCGGTCATCTCCGTGACCGGGCGAACGTCCTCGTCCGACGCCGGAATACGCAGGGCGACCACCTGATACGCGTGCGCGATGCAGATACCCGTGTGCCGGGCCAGCGTCGAGCGGCTGTGCCCGCTCAGCAGGGCCGCGACCAGCGTCTGCGCGGCCGTTTGATGTTCGCGGGCCACGAACCGGAACTCGTCGACATAGGCGGTGGTGGTGGCCATGGTGACCGCCCGCAGCAGACCCAGCAGCATTTTCGCGCGGCCCGCCGAGGTGGTGTCCGCCCCCGGCGATTCGGTGACGGCCAACTCCAGACCGTCGTGGATGGCCTCGTGATAGCCGAGCAGCACACGGTCGAGATCGATGCCCTCGCGGGCGAATCCGGCCGCCGATTCCGCGACCTCGACCAGCCACCCGGACCCGTGAGCGGCGGGCGCGCGAGCCGCGCGAGCCAGACATGCGCGCAGCCGCTCGTCCAGATCGCCGAGCCCGGGCCCCTCGAGCGGTCCGCCGTACAGTTCGGCCAGTTTCGCGGCGAAGACCTGCGGGCCCGCCGCGGCGCGATCCCCGACCGCGGTGGAATCCGGTAGTTCTCGTATGTTCAACGCGCCCTCCTGATTTCGGCCCCAGGCTACGAGCGGTGCGCGCGTGTTCCTATGCGCCGTGCCCTTTTTCGGACACCTCACATATTTCGCTCGGTCTGGCTGTGATCGGCGAACGTCCGCGCGATGAGCGCCGAACGCAACTGCCACAGATCCGCGGTCACCGTCGGATCGAGACCCGTGAGCTGACCGATGCGTTTGAGCCGATAGTCGACGGTGTTGGTGTGGATGTGCATGACGCGGGCGGTGCGCTGCCGATGCAGATTGTTGCCGATATGACATTGCAGGGTCTGCAACAGTTCCGGATGGGCGTCGAGCGGATTGAGCAGCGCGCCCAGCGTTTCCCGCCCGGGACCGGGCCGCGTGAGCTGGTATTCCAGCGCCATATCGGTGAATCGGTACACTCCGGCGACACAATTCAACCGCTGCACCATATCCAGCAGTTCGTGCGCACGGTCGGTGGCGGCGGGCATCTCGTCCGGTGCGGCGACCACGACGGCCGCGGTCACCGCCACCCGGGCCGCCGCCGAGAGCCCGGCGATCAACTCCTCCAGGGCCGAATCCTCCAACGTGGCGGCCGGGACGAGCACCGTGCCGCCGTCCACGCTCAGCAGGGCGAGGGCGGTGCCGCCGCAGCGGTTGGCGAGTTCGGCCTGCACCCGGCGCAGCTTGCGGCGCGCGACCACCTTGCCGTCGAGCATGGGATGCTCCTCGTCGGGGTGCCGCGGAATCGCCAGGGCCAGCACGTGATACGAGGCGGCGATCTCGATGCCGCATTCGCGGGCCATGGTCGAGGTCGGATGCCCGCCCAGCAGCGCCGAGGTGAGGGTGTGCACGGCGGTGTGGTGCTCGCCGACCACGGACCGCAGCTCGCGCACGTACGCGCGCGACACCGTCGCGCTGATCGTGTCCAGCAGGCTCACCACGACTTTCGCGCCGTCCACCAGTTGGTCGTAGTCGCGCGCGGTGGCGCCGGAGACCACCCGGTCCAGGCCGATCCGGAAGCCCTCGTGGATGGAGTGCAGGACGGTGTCGATCGGCACGCCCTCGCGAGCCCATCCGGCCGCGGCCTCGGCGAGCCGGCCGGTCTTGGCCGGGACGTCGCGGCCGTCGAGCATGCTCACTGCGAATTCCAGGCACACCCGGGTGACGGCCGTGACCTCCCCGGAGATGAGATCGCCCGGCAGCGTCCCGCACGGGATGACGTGGTCCACGAAATGGCCTACCAGCTGCCGGGATACGGTGCGCACGTCTTGCAGTGGGGCGGACATCGGCTGACCGGAGACGGTCAGGCCCACCCGGAGAGTTCCGTCGGTTGTCATCGTCGACTTCCTTCCGATCTACCGCGTCTCGGCGGTGGATCTCGAACTCTAAGGTGGCCTGGAACTCAGCTTCTACTCTCTTTCGGGGACCTCGGTGTTCGTCCGGCGAACTACGGGATGAGCTGTGCGAACAGCGGATTGACGTAACCGGCGGGCAACGGATAACCGAGCCGGTTGGTGAGATCCGCTCACTTTTCGGAGATCACCGTGTCGCCCATAACGGTCGCGGGCGGCCGCCCGAGGGTGGACGATTGATGCGCGTCCGAATGATGAGGAGCGCCTGTGGATTCCGATCTCTGTTATGCGTCGGCGCGGGAGCTGGCCGGGTGGCTGCGCGCGGGCGAGCTGTCGGCGCTGGAGCTGACGCGCGCCCATCTCGACCGGATCGAGCGACTCAATCCCAAGGTCAACGCGATCGTCACCCTGGTCGCCGAGCAAGCGCTCGACGCCGCCCGGTCGGCCGACCGGCGACTGGCCGCCGGGCGGGAGCCGGGCCCGCTGCACGGGATTCCGATGGCGCACAAGGACACCCACGACACGGCAGGAATCCGCACCACCTATGGCAGCCCGCTGCTGGCCGACAATGTGCCCGAGCGCGACGAACTGGTGATCGAGCGGCTCAAAGCGGCGGGCGTGATCACTCTCGGCAAGACCAATGTGCCGGAGTTCGCGGCGGGCTCGCACACGGTGAATCCGCTCTTCGGCGCCACCCTCAACCCCTACGACCTCGGCAAGTCCGCGGGCGGCAGCAGCGGTGGCGCGGCGGCCGCGCTGGCCTGCGGCATGCATCCGCTCGCCGACGGCAGCGATATGGGTGGGTCGCTGCGCAATCCGGCGTCGTTCTGCAATGTGGTCGGATTCCGGCCGTCGCCGGGCCGGGTGCCGACCTGGCCGGATCCGATGGCCTGGGCGACCCTGGCGGTACAGGGGCCGATGGCGCGGACGGTGGCCGACGCGGCGCTGCTGTTGTCGGTGCTGGCGGGCCCGGACCCGCGCTCCCCCATCGCGATCGGGGAGCCGGGCTCGGTTTTCACCGGCTCGCTGGACCGGGAATTGCGCGGGCTGCGGGTGGCGTGGTCACCGGATCTGGGCGGCGCGGTGCCGGTGGAACCGGTGGTGCGGGATGTGCTCGAGCGCGCGGTGCGGGTGTTCTCGGATCTGGGTGCCGTCGTCAGCGAGGACTGCCCGGATCTGTCCGGCGCGGAGGAGGTGTTCCGGACACTGCGGGCTTGGCAGTTCGCCCGCGTGCTGGGACCGCTACTGCCGCACCGTGATCGGATGAAACCCGCCCTGGTGTGGAATATCGAGCAGGGGCTGACGCTGACCGGGCATGATGTCGCGACCGCCGAACTGCTGCACACGCTGCTGTTCCATCGCGTGCGAGAGTTCTTCGAGCGCTACGACATTCTGCTGCTGCCGGTCAGCCAGGTGCCGCCGTTCGACGTGGATCTCGAGTATCCCGAACAGATCGCGGGCGAGCCGATGGACACCTATCTGGACTGGATGCGCTCGTCGTATCTGGTGAGCGCCACCGGATCTCCCGCGTTGGCGGTACCGGGCGGCTTCACCACGGCGTGGCTGCCGGTGGGATTGCAGATCGTCGGACCCCATCGCGCCGACCGGCTGGTCCTGGAGGTGGGGCACGCCTTCGAACAGGCCACCGGATTCGGCACCGTGCGACCGCCGATAGCGGCGGGCTGACCCGGCTACCGTGGGCCGGCGGTGCACCGGCCCACGCCGACGCCTCAGCCCAGGACGACCGGCAGGCTGGTGTGCCCGTTGGAGATGAAGCTGCCCAGCGGCTTCAATTCCGATGCCTGCGTGGACAATCGCAGGTTCGGGAACCGCTCGAACAGCGCCGGCAGCGCGATCGCGGCCTCCATCCGGGCCAGCGGCGCACCCAGGCAGTGGTGCGCGCCGTGCCCGAAGGCCAGGTGCTGATCCTTGGTCTTGCGCCCGATGTCGAAGGCGTCGGCGGTCTCGCCGTGGATCTTCGGGTCACGCCCGGCACCCGCGTAGGAGGCCAGGATGGCCTCGCCCTTGGGAATGGTGACACCCTCGATCTCGATGTCCTCCACCGCATAACGCAGCGGCAGGTGCGCGACCGGCGACTGGTAGCGCAGCGCCTCCTCGATCACATCGCTCCACGACGCCTCCCCCGCGATCACCGCGGCCAGCTGCTCGGGGTGGCTCAGCAGTGCGACGACGGCCTGGTCGATCAGGTTCACGGTGGTCTCGTGCCCGGCGTTGATGACCAGCATCAGGGTTTCGACGAGTTCCTTCTCGCTCAGCTGCGAGCCGTCCTCGTCGTCGCGCGACGCGATCAAGGCGGAGGTCAGGTCGTCGCCCGGGTGCTCGCGGCGGTAGGCGACCAGTTCGCCGACCCGCCCGACCATTTCGACGTAGTTGGCCATCGCCTCCTCGGCCGACAGCGAGCCGTCGAAGAAGCCGTCCACGCACTTGTGGATGGCCTCGTCGAGGTGCTCGGGCACCCCCAGCAGACCGCTGATCACGCGGATCGGCACCGGGTAGGCGTAGAACGACCGCAGGTCCACGATCTCACCGGCGGGCTCGGCGGCCAGCTCGTCGAGCAACTCGGTCACGATCGCCTCGATGCGCTCCCGCATGGCGGTGGTGCGGCGGTGGGTGAAGGCCGGGGACACCAGCTTTCGCAGCCGACGATGGTCCGCGCCGTAGGCGGTGAACATGTTCTCCGCCATCACCCAGGGCAGCAGCGGCCAGGTCTCGGTGATCTCACCGTTCATGAACGCCGCCCAGTGCTGCCGCGGATCCTTCGAGACGCGCGAATCGGCGAGCAGGCTCTTGAGCGTCGCCTGATCGGTGACCGACCACGCGGGCACGCCACCGGGCAGCTCGACCAGCGCGACGGGGCCCTGTGCGCGAATCCGCGCGGATTCGCCTTGGATGTCGGTACCGGTGACATCCAGCACGATCGGGCTCTGGGACATGAACAGCTCCTTACACCGCGCGCAGCGCGGGGCTAATCGGGAAATCGACCGGCAGTGCCACCATGGCGCGGTGGAACGGGCCGGGACGCCAGGAGATTTCGTGCTTCGCCACGGACAGCCGCAGATCCGGCAGCGCGTCGAGCAGCTCGTCGATGGCGGTCTGCGCCACCAGGTAGGCGACCGAGCGGGCGGGGCAGGCGTGCGGGCCCGCGCTCCAGGCCAGATGCGAACGGTTGCCGGTGCGGTCGCCGCCCGCGATCTCGGGATCGTTGTTGCAGGCGGCGTGGCTGATCACCACGGGCTGATTGGCGGGCAGCCAGGTGGTGTCGATGAGGATCGGCTGGCGCGGGAAGCTGGTGGCGAAGTTCGCGATCGGCGGGTCGTTGAACAACACCTCGTCGAGGGCGTCGCGCGTGGACAGACTGCCGCCCAGCACATCTCCGCCGAAGCGGTCGTCGGTGAGCATCAGCAGCAGCGTGTTACTGATCAGGTTCTGCATGGGTTCGATGCCCGCGCCGTAGAAGCTGACCAGCTGATACAGCATCTCCTCGTCATTGAGGTTCGCGGAATTGTGCGCCATGCGGGAGGTGACGTCGTCGCTCGGCGCGGCACGGCGCAGCGCGATGAGTTCCATCAGCGCCTCACCGAGGGTCTGCATACCCCACGCGGCGTTCACCGTGTCGAACAAGGCCGCCATGCCTGTGGCCACCCGCTGGCCGATATCCGCTGAGCAGCCCACCAATTGGTTGAGCACCTCGAACACCAGCGGCAGCGCGTACTGCGACACCAGATCCGCGCTGCCCTCCGCATTGATGCCCGCGATGAGGGGGCCCGCGATCTCCTCGACGGTGGCGTGCACCGCGTGTAGGTCGATGCCGTCGATGCTCGCGGTGTAGGCCTGCCGGTACCGGGCATGCTCGGCCCCCGCGTTGCGCAGCGCGTTGGGATACCACTGCATCATCGGCCGGATCGGCGAATCCTCCGGAATGCTGTCCTGCCACGGCCGCGGATCGGCCGGAAAGTGCTCGGGATCATTGAGAATCCGCAACGCGGTGCGATAGTTCACCACCAGCGTCGCGGGCACCCCCGGCGCGAGCTCGACCGGCACCATCGACCCGTGCGTACTGCGCATATCCCGGTACGCGCCGTGCGGGTCGGCCACGAATTCCTCTGTCCCCAGCATGATTCTGGGTTCGGCCACCCTGTGCGCCCCGCCCGTCACCGGACAACCTCCCGACGCCCCCGTGAACCCGCCCCAAGAACCTGCTGTGTCCAACCCCGAAACTCCCTATCGAATAACAGCTTTCACCCGACCCCGGCCCGAAGTGCCGGGGCGAGTCGACGCTTCGCACCCTAGCAGCCCGTCAGCACACTCACCCTCTTTGTGAAACACGCACGGCGTGAAACCCGCACCGCCCGGCTAGCTGTCGACGATGGAGGTGATGAGGGTGTGGGAGTCGGCGGTGCGCTGACCTCCGGCTACATCCAGCGCGGCGACGGCGTCATGCCGCGCCAGGGCACCCGCGGACCGTGGCTGGTCATCAACAACTACTTCCGCGA
>NZ_JBSGBY010000468.1:0-6911 GCF_053601505.1 Nocardia sp. NPDC004722 | reverse complement strand
GTTCGGGGGCGGGGGCCGAGTTGGTCGCGGAATTGGCCGGGGGTGACGCCGGTTTCCTCGCGGAAGGCGCGGTAGAAGTGGCGGTCGGTGGAGAAGCCGGAGGCTGCGGCTACCGCGGCGAGGGAGCGGGAGGTGTCGGCGCGGATGAGGCGGCGGGCGTGAGCGATGCGGGTGCGGCGGACGATGGCGCCGGGTTCGCCGAAGCCTTCGCAGACGCGGTAGAGGGTGCGGCGGGAGATGAGGCAGGCGTGGGCGATCTCGTCGACGGTGAGGTCGGGGTTGGTGAAGTTCTTGCGGATGTAGGCCAGCACCTGTTGCCGGGTGTAGAGCGAATCCGTCGGGGCGGGCGAGGTTTCGCCGGTGGTGAGCAGCAGCGCAGAGGCCATCATGCCGGCGGCGTCGGTGCCGAAGACCGTGACCGCCCGCGAGAGATCGTCGGGGCCTAGTTCGGCCAGGCCGCGGAAGAAGTTGGTGACCACGCCGAGCGCGCCGGTGGTGGGAACGGCGGTGGCGGTGGGCAGTTGGTCCCGGGTCAGACCGGAGTGCTCGAGGACCAGTTGCAATGGTGCGCGCACCATGGTGAACAGGCAATTGTCGGTGGTGCGGCTCTCGAGCGGCACACCGCTATCGAAGAACGAGATGGTGCCGGGCTTGCATTCGGCCACCCGTCCGCCCTGCTCTGTCCAATTCGTCCCTTCCAGCACGATATTCACCAGCAGGAACTCGTCGCTCGACGCCGCCACCATCTTCTTTGTCCGCAATGCCCGTTGCGCGCTGGCCTGCATGCGCGACACCGCGAATCCATCGAATTGGGTGGTGGTGATTTGTCCGTGCCAGTGACCTTGGCGCAATGGCTCGATCACCGTCGGGGCGACCGCGTCCGACATCAGGGCTTCCCACTGCTCGAACGCCTGACGTGGCGAAAGGGTCGAGGACGATGAGATCTCGACAGCGCCGAATACGGCTTGCTCCACGCGGGTAATCTTCCCACCACAAATCGTTCAGCAACCACGTTTCGCGTGAGATCTCTATTCGGTTCGTGGTGAAGGCCACGACCGTGACCTCAGACAACGGGCGAACCGCTCATCAGCAGCGCTGTCAATGTATACAGACGCTCGATTCGGAGCGGCGATCCGAGATCTTTGTAGTGCCACAATGGAGTTCGCACGGAATCGGTCACCGCGCTGTCGAAGGAATCGGCAAGAAAAATGTGTGCCCGCCGCAACGCGGCGGCCACCACGCGTTCCGCCGCGGGATTGGTACAACTGCCCAGGGCGTGCACCGCGCACGCGGTCTCCTCGGTGGTGGAATGCCAGATGCCCCAGGATCCGTCGCGGCGCTGGGTCGCGAGCAGCCAGGCGAGGGCTCGTGCCACCGCGAGCAGGGCGTCGGCGGAGAATTCGACCTTCATGGCGCGGGCGAGCGCCATGGCCGCGGCGGCGGTCGGCGGATACGGGGAAGCTACCGACCGGTCGTCCCAGTGGCCGTCGGAGTGCTGTGCCTCGACCAGCGCACGCACGGTGGCGGATTCGTGCCAGCGGTGCGACGGCACCGACCGCGACACGGTCGTCCACGCCTCCAGGACATGCGCGGCCTGCAGTACCCGGGCGGGCGCCGGGCTCGGAAAACGCAGCAGGCAGCGGGGATCCACCGGATCGTCCCAGGAGTTCAGCACGAAGACCGCGAGCGCGGTGTCGTCGGCGTCCGGCGGCAGCCCGGGCGCCAGCGCCATCCCGTCCGCGCTCAGGGCCTCGCGCAGTGACGCGCTCAGCGACGCGGTGAATCCGGGCGGCAGCGGAAACCCGAGCCGCACGAAAACCGCTGCCGCCATGGCGCGTTCGAAGTTCGTCACGGGCGCCAGGACCGGCCAGAGCCCGTGATGGCGGACGGCCTCCCGGCGCAGATAGCGCTGCGCACCGGCCAATTCGGTCTCGTGCCAGCGAATCGCGCTGGCGGTCAGCGCCGGTGCGCACCACACCGACCCGGCGTACAGCTGATCCTCGGCGCGCCAGCCGCGCGGCGGCGTGTCCAGCAGTTCCAGCGGGAAAACGCGCCACTCCGCGCGCAGACCCTCCGCCGCCCGCGCGTGTCGCACTGCACAGCCGTCGGCATTGTCCCGCTGGGCGATTCGGGCCCGGTTCGCTGCCGGACCGTAGCGTGCGCCGTCGAAGCCGGGCTGCGCGACGAGCCGCCGCAGCAGCATCGGCACGGTGCAGTCGACCGCGTCCAGACTGGGCAGTCGGTCCGGCGCAAAGACTTCCGGATCCGAGAACAGGAACTCCGTCCCGCGCCGCGCCGCCGCGCGCGCCCGGTCCGCGGCGATCGGCGCCTCGGCGGGCAGCTCGGACAGGGCGCAGACCACCGCCAGCGTCGGCACCACCCGATACCGCCGCGGCGCATGCGGACTGCCCCAGCTGCCGTCGCGATTCTGACTGCGCGCCAAGGCGTTCAGCGCCGGTCGCGCCAGCGAATCGGCCGGTAGCCGATGGGTTTGCCAGAGCCGCCCGAGCACCACCGCGGTGGCATAGGCCGACCCGGTCAGCATGCCGTCGGGATCCTCGTCGACCAGCCTGATCAACTGCCACAACGACATCAGGGCACGCCTGCGCAGCGCGCCGATCGATTCCTCGTTCACGGATGCTCGCAGGGGTCGCGGACGAGACGGGAACTCCTTCACGATACCCCGCCGCCGGGCCCGTGACCGCCGCCACGGAAAGCCAAATAGCTTGCCGCGCTACAGATCTTGCGAATCCGGTAATATCTGTCCCAATTGTCGGTTATCCTGGCGGCGGAGCGATTCCGCCTCCGGCCGAGTGAACCCGAGTGTTACCAAATGAATGAACACGATCTGCGGCAACTGGAGATCCCCCTTCCGTTCGCGCCGCAACGGCATTCCATGAGCGATCGAGCACAGGAAAGAGTTCAGATCTGGGCAACTCGTTTCGGATTACTCGCCGACGACGCCGCGGCGCGTCGGTTCGACTCTCTCGGATATGCGCGCTTCTCCGCATATTGGTGTCCCACCGCGTCTTTCGCCGACATGCTGCTCGTCGCCGAATGGATCACCGTATTCTTCATTTTCGACGATTTGCAGAACCAGGCGATCACCACGGGCCGGCTCGAGGACTACGACCGGCTGCGCCACACCGCCCTGCAGGTCGTGCACGAACGTGGCTGCTCCGGGCCGGTGCCACCGGTCATCGCGGCGCTGTCCAATCTGTGCACGCGAACCTTCCCGCGCAATTCCGTTGCCTGGCAACGGCGTTTCGAATTGAATCTGGAACTGTGGCTCATCGGCCACGCGCGCGAGAATTCGTTCCGTCAGGCGGGCCGCTCGCCGAGCCCGGAGGAATATCCGCGATTGCGGCGTGACGCGTCGACGGTATTGCCGACGGTCGATCTCGCGGAAATCATCGAGCACACCGAGCTACCCGATGCGCTGTATTTCGGGCCGTCTTATCAGGAGATCATCGCCACGACCGCCGATATTATGTGCTGGACCAATGATCTGCATTCTCTGGCAGTCGAATACGATGCCGAGGACACCATCAATTTGGTGACCACACTCCATGATCATCGGGGAATGGATTTGTCGGAGTCGGTGGCGGAGGTGCGCCGTCTCATCGATGTGAGAATTGCCGACAGTCAGGCCGCGGCGCAATCCATCACCGCCGAGATGGATGCCTTGCATCTGCCGCCGCGAATTCGCAACGGCGTGCGCCGCTGTATTCGCGACTGCCAATCCGCCATGGCCGGAATGGAACTCTGGGATCGCACCGACACCGTCCGCTTCACCCCCGACGCGGAGTTGGGCGACACCCGGAATATCGACTACAACAACGGGTTCCTGGACGGCTCGGCGATCGGCCGGGCGGCTCAGGCGGATTCGCGGAGGGTGTAGCCGACGCCGCGGACGGTGTGGATCAGCGGTGCGTGGCCGGTGTCGACCTTGCGCCGCAGCTGGCTCACGAAGGTCTCCACCACCCGGTCGGCGCGGCCCTCCTCGGCCTGCCACACCCGGTCGAGGATCTGTCGCTTGCTGACCACCTTGCCCGCGTTGACCATCAGATAGTGCAGCAGTTTGAACTCGGTGGCCGACAGCCAGATCTGGGCGCCGGCGCGGTGGACGGTGTGGGTGCCCGGGTCGAGTTCGAGGTCGGCGAAGCGCAGGCGTTGCGGGGTGTCGTCCTCGCTGGGCTTGGTGCGGCGCAGGATCGCCTGTAGTCGAAGGACGACCTCTTCGAGGCTGAACGGCTTGCTCACGTAGTCGTCGCCGCCCGCGCTGAGCCCCGCGATCCGGTCCTCGACCGCGTCGCGCGCGGTGAGGAACAGGACCGGGATCTCGCTGCCCTGGGCTCGCAATCGTCGGGCGACCGTGAAGCCGTCCAGATCCGGCAGCATCACGTCGAGCACGATGACGTCCGGCGGGCGGCGGGTCGCGGCCTCGAGCGCGGCCCGGCCGCTGTCGGCGCCGGTGACGTCGAATCCGCTCAGCCGCAGCGCCGAGCACAGCAGGTCCAGGATATTGGGCTCATCGTCGACCACCAGCACGGTCGCCGCGTCCGCCGCGATGCGATCGGTCACGACTGCCACCCTAGGCGCGCGCCCGCGCTCGACCGATGATTGCCCATACCGTGCATCATGACCGCGGCGACCACGGCGCAACCTCGGTGTCAGCTGTGCGGTTGCTGTGAAGGGCCCACCGGGAAGACGATTCGGAAGGTCGTTCCCACGCACGGCGTGGTGAGCAGTTGGATGCGTGCACCGTGCGCGGTGAGGACGGCCGCGACGATGGCCAGGCCCAGCCCGGAACCGCCCGCGCGCGAGCGGGATTCGTCGACCCGGTAGAACCGGTCGAAGACGTGCTGGGCCTTGGCCAGAGGAATCCCCGGGCCGTTGTCGGATACCTCGACCAGCACCGCGGGCGCGCCGACGGGCAACTCCGCCCCGGCCGTGGCGACCACCCGTGTATCTTCCGGCACCGGACCGGTCGCGACCCGTACGTCGATCTCGGTGGCGGCGGAGGTGTGCACGAGGCCGTTGCCCACCAGATTGGTCAGCACCTGCCGCAGCCGGTTGGCGTCACCGACCACGCACACCGGTTCGTCGGGAAGATCCAGTCGCACAACCCGTTCCGGCTGCCGCACCAGGGCATCCAAGACAACTTCGTCGGCGAGGGTGGTCATATCGACCTCGGCCAGATCCAGCGGCCGCTGCTCGTCGAGCCGGGCCAGCAGCAGTAGGTCGTCCACCAGCACGCCCATCCGCGCGGCCTCGTCCTCGATCCGGCGCATCATGGTCGCGACCTGTCCGGGATCGGTGCCGCCACCGAGCCGGTACAGCTCGGCGTACCCGCGAATCGAGGTCAGCGGGGTGCGCAGCTCGTGCGAGGCGTCCGCCACGAAAAGCCGCATCCGCGACTCGGATTCCTCGAGCTGCCGCATGGTGGTCGAAAGCCGTCCGAGCATCACATTGAACGCGGTCCCCAATCGCCCGACCTCGGTGTGATCGTCGGCGTCGGGCACCCGCCGATCCAGATCCCCGGCGGTAATGGCCTCGGCGGTGTGCTCGATCCGCGACAGCGGCCGCAACCCGACCCGCACCAGCCACGCCGCGACCCCGGCTAGCACGAGCAGCAGCGCCACCCCCGCCGCGATCTCGATGGTGCGCAGTTCCCTCGCGGTCGCGTAGTAGCCGTCCAGCGGCATCACGACGGCGGCCGTCCCGCCCTGCGGCTGGACCTCGGTGGCAGGCTGCACGACGGTCCGCACTCGCCATCGCGAACTGCCGCCGACCTCCCCGACCTCGAAGATCCGGCTGCCGCGCGCCGCGACCGAGGCGGTGTCCATGGGCGGCAGGTCGATGGTCGTGTTTCCCACACCGATCCGCCCGACCTGAGTACCGGCGGTGTCGAAGAACAGAATCTGGAATGTCGACGGCAGCCCGGACACTTCATTGTCCGGTTTCGGCGGCGGCGGTGGATGATTCGACGTCGACACGTCGGCGGCCGAACCATTGAGCTGCGCGTCGATGCGCGCGAGCTCGGAGCGCGCCAGCATCGAAGTGCTCAACAAACCGAAGGCCGTCAGCCCGATCGCGGTGACCGCGACCACGGTGACAAGCAGTCGAGTGCGCAGCGTCCACCGTCGCAGCCGCCGAAACCGCGGCGCGGGTGCGACTCTCGTACCCGGCTCGGTGCCTGCCACCGCACTCACGAATCCCTCGCCTCACTCACGAATCCACCTAAACACAGCGCTCTCCCTGATCCGCGGACGCGCGCCCTTCGCCACCGACTCGCCCACACAGCCCTCACCTGCCGGTATGACATTCCCACGGGTCGCCGACCACCTGTCGCGCCGACCATAGACGGCCAACCTCCGGCGAACTCGAGAACCCGAGGCCGCCGCCATCCCCCGCCCGCGTCATCGCGCTGCCGCGCTCGCCCCTGATCCGCCCGTCCGCACGGCCACGGGCCGACCCCGAGCGAGGCTCCGCGCGCGACAAATCCGAGGCTCCCCACGGGCGCTGATCCGCGGGCGAATCCGCAGAACTGCTACCACCGTCTCGGGGCCGGGCAATCGTGTCGGCGGAGCCTCTCCACCCGGATCGGATGAGCTGCCTCGAGATCGATCCGATCCGTTAGTCGACGTTGTCGCGGCGGACGGGGCCTACGACCGCCGGATGGTGTAGACGCACCCAGCACGTAGGCCGCCGGAGATCGTGTCGGCGGTACTTGGTCGGGGGTGACCGGCCGGGTACGCCGTACGCCACAGCGAGTGCGGAGGTGGTGCGCTCGCGATTGCCAGCAGCTCGCGCGTGCCGTAGACGCGGCCGATCCAGTAACCGATGCTCGCCCCGATGAGCGCGGACACGATGACCAGGGCCAGCGTGGTCGCGATGCTCAGATGCCC
>NZ_JBSGBY010000467.1:0-6912 GCF_053601505.1 Nocardia sp. NPDC004722 | reverse complement strand
GCCGACGTCTTCGTCACCGACTCCGTCGAGGGCCGCTACCGCCAGCGCACCCACCCCGACCTCCAGGTCCTCCACCCCGACCACCCCTTCGACTCCGCCACCAAGGCGTATCTCCTACCGCGCGGCGACCTCGCCTTCGACACCGTCGTCAACACCTGGCTGCAAGCCCAGATCAGCAGCGGCAGATCGGCCCGGCTACTCGCCGACTGGATCGGCTGAAGGTTCTGTCGGTACAAATCCCCGGAGTTGTACGGTCGTGCTGTTATGTTGGCCCGCATGCGGCTATTGACCGTCCTGACCTGCATATTCGCTCTCTTTACGGTCGCGGCCCCCGGTAGTTCGGCCGATCCGGCGGACATCGCGACCGCGACCCGGGCCATCCCGCTCGGCGTCGGAAAGGTCGGTAACGATCCCCGGCTCACCGTGGAGGTCACCGTCGGCTCCCGAACGCTGACCGTCATGGTCGACACCGGTTCGACCGGACTGCGGGTGATGGCCGACAAACTCGATCCGGCCGACGTCACCGTGATCGGGGCGGCGCAGGATTACGGCTACGGCAGCGGGACCCGGCTCATCGGCGATGTCGTGAGCGCGACGGTGTCGATCGGTCAGTGGAAGACCGCCACCCCCATCGAGTTCGAGCAGGTCACCCAAACGGTCTGCAGCAAGAAGAAGCCGAAATGCCCCGCCGCCAACGGCAGCAAACCCATCATGTTCGGCGGCGCCTACGACGGCATCATCGGCCTCGGCACCAACACCGACAGCGGCATCGGCAACCCCCTCTGGGACCTC
The DNA here is from genome assembly GCF_053601505.1 of Nocardia sp. NPDC004722. Taxonomy (NCBI): domain Bacteria; kingdom Bacillati; phylum Actinomycetota; class Actinomycetes; order Mycobacteriales; family Nocardiaceae; genus Nocardia; species Nocardia sp. NPDC004722. The sequence continues at coordinate 6,120 of NZ_JBSGBY010000467.1, read as the reverse complement.
CCGAACGGCATCGGCCACCGCTTCGCCGTCCACTACGACCCGACCGGCAAGAGCCGTCTCCTGCTCGACGTCCCCGACAAGGGCTTCTCCCGAGCCCTCATGCCCGCCCCCGACAACCCGCCCGCCGCGGGCCGCCAGCCCTCTCGCGCGTCGACGGTGGAGGCGTGCTTCGAGATGATCCAGCTCCCGAACGGGAAGTTCTGTGGCCCAACCCTGTTCGACACTGGCGCCCCCGCCCTCGCGATCCAGCTCCCCCCGGGCAACGACGCCTACGCGGGGCCCGTCTCCGCCGGTACCGATCTGACTCTCAGTGCCGGGCAACCGACCTGGTCCACCGATCTCCATACCGACCAGGATCTCCGTGTCCGCATCGAATCAGGCCCCGCCACCCGCTCCCTGGCCGGCCTCCCCGTCTTCGCCGAAGCCGACATCCGCTTCGACTTGGATTGCGGCACGGTGGGTTTCCGCGACCACTGAATGGAGCGGATGACTTCGGCCCACACCGACCTACCTGCGGCAGGTGTCGTACTCGGCCCGTAGCTTGTCCTGCAAGGCGGTGCTGTCGGGTGTCGCGAGGTCCGCGCGCAGGTCACTGCCGTACTCGTCGGTGTAATCGCACGCCCCGATATCGACCGAGCCCGCGAAGCGAAGTGCGTTGTCCGACATGCCTTGCCGCCACATCAGCAGCAGCGGATGCGCCGTGGTCGGCGCGATGGCGGCGATCATCGCCCGCAGCGCGGTCTCTGGAACGTCGCGCGGCGCGATCTCGACGATCAGCCGGGAGATGTGCCTGTCCTGGACGGTGACCGAGCTGGCCTGTCCGGGCAGGGCGGACAGTAGTTGCTCCACGGCCGTGCGCCGGTCCGCGCTGAGTGGCAGGCCGACAGTCCACCACTGGTAGACGGAGTCCGCGTTCGTGATCATCTGCAACTGCACCGCCTGATCGGCGAACGCGGTATCCGCTGCCGCGAGAATGTCGAACGGGTGCTGGCCTTTGGCGATCCACAGACGGCTGCTCTTGCCCGATCGCGTCCACTCCACCGAATCGATATTCGCGGCAGCCGAGATCGCGAACCGCCGCAATCGCAGACTGTCGTCCGCGATCTGCTCCGCGTCGAGCCCGCCCTCCCGGACGACAGTGGCCTTGTCCGCGACATAGAAGTCGGCCTTCTGCTGGTATTTGTCGAAGTCGTGCCCCTCGAGCTGCTCGATCCGCGCCACCACCGCGGCGATCTGCTCCCGATCGGCGTCCCGCACGTCCGCCGAAATACCCAGACGAGTGCCGCTAGTGATGTCGTTGGAGGCATTTGCCGAAAACTGCCGCACCCCCGGCATCACCGCGATCTCGCTCTGCAACCGCGCCGCCTCCTGAGTGCGGTCCGGTGCCCCCGTGCACGCCGACAACCCCAGCGCCCCCACCGCGAAGACCACCCCGAACGCGACCGATCGACCGAACATGCCGCCTCCCGAGTCACCTGGCCGGATCAAAGGGTAGATCGAAAAGCAGAAAGGCCCGGCGGGAGCCGGGCCTCATCTGTATGAAACTTGGTGCGCGATACTGGGATTGAACCAGTGACCTCTTCCGTGTCAGGGAAGCGCTCTCCCGCTGAGCTAATCGCGCGGGTCTTATATTGTCCTCTTCAAAAGAGAAGAGGCGGCGACGGGAATCGAACCCGTGTGCACGGCTTTGCAGGCCGTTGCCTCACCACTCGGCCACACCGCCAAGCAGGCCGTGTTGGCCCCTCGAGCGGATGACGGGATTCGAACCCGCGACCCTCACCTTGGCAAGGTGATGCGCTACCAGCTGCGCTACATCCGCATTTCGTCCCGGGGCCTTTCGGCTGTCCCGCTGACGAGGTAGAACATTAGCCGACGCGACGCGCATGCAACAAATCGCCTGGTAGACCGGGGTAAATCGGAACTACAGGCGTGTAGTTCCGCACTGGCCTGCACCAATGCCGATCCCACGGAACGCTTACTCCCCATCCCACTCCACCCCGGCGACACCCGCATGTCCGCCCGGCGACACCCCGGTGAAACCTCACCCATCCCACAACCCCCAGAAACCCCAGTTTTACGCCGCTGTCCACGCGATTTGGTCCCACGGCAACCAGGTGTGTAGTCTTCATTCTCGTTCGAGCGGCACAAAATCCGCTCCGATCAGTCGCCCCGGCGACATCCCGAGGTTCTATAGCTCAGCGGGAGAGCACTCGCTTCACACGCGAGGGGTCGCTGGTTCGATCCCAGCTAGAACCACTCGAAATGGCCGGCCTTCATCTTGAAGGTCGGCCATTTTTTGTTGTCCGGCTATGCGGCCACCGCGAATCGGGGGCGGGTGTGTGCCCGCGTTATCAGGCGGGTGAGGGCGTCGGCGACCTGTTTCGGCTGCTCGACTATTACCGCGTGGCCTGCGCCTTCGATCAGGACCAGGTCCGAGTAATCGACCGCGGCGGCCATGGCGATGGAGTGGGAGGGGGGAGTGAGGGGGTCGGTGGTGCCGCAGAGGATGAGGGTGGGGATGCGGGAGAGGGTGGGGAGGGCGTCGGTGCGGTTGTAGGTGGCCAGGGCTGTCAGGAAGGCGGCCATGGTGGTGATGGGGGTTTGGTTGTGGAGGGCGTTCGCGAGGGTCAGCCAGGGGGTGGAGAGGGGGCGGCCGCGGCGCTGGGCGGTGCTGATGAGCGGGGTGAAAGCCTTGCCTGCCAGCTGTTTCGCGTGGTGCATGAGGGTGGGGGCGTGGTGGACGGCGGCTCGGAAGATCGAGATGACGGGGTGGCGGAGGAAGCGGCCGAGACCGGCGTCGGTGAGGTTGCCTGCGGCGGTGGCGAGGAGGCCGACGCCGAGGATGCGGGTGCCGATTTCGTGGGGGTTGCGGCTGACGTAGGTGAGGACGCTCATGCCGCCCATGGAGTGGCCGACGAGGATGACGGGGCCGGTGGGGGCCACGGTGGCGAGGACGGTGCCGAGGTCGTCGGCGAGCTGTTCGAGGGTGTAGGTGCGGTGGTCGGCGTGGGCGGAGTCGCCGTGGCCGCGGTGGTCGTAGCAGACGATGCGGGCCGACGGGTATCGGCGGAGCAGGGCGTCGCGGACGGGGGTCCAGGATTCGCTGCGGCCGCAATGGCCGTGGGAGAGAACGACGGTGAGGTCGGCGTGGCGGGGGCCGTGGACCTGGACTTCGAGTGCCACGCCGTCGGCGGTGCGGACGGCGGCGCGAGTCGGCGCCGAAGGGGCGAGGGTGCTCACGGTCGACATCGGTACTCCAGGTGCTCAGCGGGGTGAACACCACTATTCGCCCGGCACGCCGCCGAGAGCAGAAGCCCGGGGAGTGAAGACCGCCGCCCAAGGTGTCGTCGGATTCCACCAAGGGGTAGCTCGCCGCGGTGCCGCTCGGTCGGCTAACTCGAGGAACCCTCCGCGGTCTGGGGTGCGGCCTGGGCTTCGCGGCTGTGCCGGGGCTTCGCAGTGTGCTTGCCCGGCTTCGGCTTCGGTTTCTCACCCAGTACATAGGTGCGGATGATCGCGACATTGCGGAACAGGAGCTGGAAGGCGATGGGTGCGCTGATGCCCATCACCAGTCCGAGGATGAAAAGCTCCCAACGATGTTGCACGCCAAGGTGTTCGAGGACGATACGGGTGCCCGCGGTGGCCAGATCGTGTAGCAGGTAGATGCCGAAGGAGAAGCCGCCGATCCACGCCAGCAGCTTGAGGTTGACGTAGTCGCGCGCCGAGTAGATCAGGATCAGCGCGGTCGCGCCGACGGTCAGGGTGATGGATCGGTCCTCGTACCCGTCCGGGTGGAAGACGCCGTCGATGGAGAGGAGCCGCACGGTGTAGAAGCCGATGAAGGCGGTGAGGGCGAATACCGCCGGGGTGCCGCGCAGGTCGAACAACGAGTGCCGCCGCAGCCCGTAGCCGATGAGGAAGAACGGCAGCAGCCGCACCGCCCCGCTGACGGTGAAGACGTCGACCCGCGCGGGCACCTGCACCACGATGTAGCCCACGGCCGCCAGGAAGGTGGCGACGGCCCACCCGGTGCGCGAGTCGAGCACGCCGAGGCTGTCGAGGATTCCGATGACGAGGAATATCAGGAAGATCGACTGGAGAAACCACAGATGCTCGAATCCGAACACATAGATGCGCCAGATGGGCAGATTGTGCGGGTTGTAATTGGTCCCCGGGATGTTGCAGGCCAGAATGTATTGCAGTGTGCCAACCGTGATCAGCGGGTAGAGCAGCCGCCGCGACTTGCCTTTGACAAGTCGCGGGTATTGTCCCCAGCTAGCGATCGGCACCATTGCGTAGACGTAGCCGGAGAGCAACGTGAACAACGGCATGCGAATATCGGCCAGCGCGAGATACGAATAATGCCAACCGGAATGGTCTCCTACGCGTAGCCCCTGATTGCCGACGCCGATGACATGCCCGGCCACCATCAGGATGACGGCGATCCCGCGGAGCGCCTGAATGGAGGGGTCTTGCCGGCGAATCCGCGAAGGATCGGAGGCCGCCACGATGTGAGACATTCGCTTCCGATCGGGTAATGCCCTCAACCACACGTCGAGCACTGTGCGGAGTGATTTTATGCCGGGGCGGCGCGGCGCGCATCTCATACGGCAAACCTGTGAACGCGAACTCCGTTCCGCCAGCAAAGGATTGGAGCCGTCGGGGCCTCTCGGGTACCGGTCGGTTGGTCCTCTGTAATGCCGGTTCGTCGCTGTGTCATCCACTCGATACGACCGCTGTGTCATTCACCCGACACGACGGAGCCGCAGGTCGTGAAACCTGCGGCTCCGGTCGTGTCTGGGCCCTGTCAGTGATGTTGGAGTTTTCGCTTCATCTCCTTGTCCAGGTTCTGCGCGTCCGAGCGCACCTGCTGGGCTTCCCGCTTCATGCCGGCGTTCATGCGATCCATGTCGCGGCGGGCTTCATCGGCGAGGCGGTCCATGTCGCGCTCCATGCGCTGACCCTGGGCCTGCATGCCCTGCTTGGCTTTATCGGCCATCTGACCGGGTTTTCGGCCGTGCTTGCCAGACATTCCAACCTCCGTGTCGGTAGGTCTTGGTCCGAGAAATTCAGGCGAGACGCGAGAACCAGCCGTCGCGTCCTTCGAATCTCCGAGCGTCGCCGAGCCGTATCCACCGCGAGCGGCAAGAAACGCCGGCAACCGGGTGTTCGCAGCAACTGTCGAGACAACAACAATTGCGCCTCGTAGAGCCTGCGCCGCCGGTGCGGCAGTGTCAATGGTTCGGCCTCGAATCGCCCGCTACGCTCGGCGCCTGCCGTGCCAGGGACGCCCGCGGATTCGGCGAAACTGCCCTGCGGCCGGTATTACTCCCGGGTAAGGTAACCGCTCGATGTCAGAGTCAGCTTCACCCGTTCAGGTCCCGCAGATGTCGCCCGTTCAGACCCCGCCGACCCTCGGGCGGGTACCGATGTACACCCCGGAATTCGCCGCCGACCCGCATCGGTGCTATCGCGAACTGCGGGAGAGATTCGGGACGCTGGCTCCGGTCGAGCTGGCGCCCGGGATTCCGGCCACGCTGGTGCTCGGATATCGCACGGCGGTCAGGATTCTCAACGATCCGGAGCGGTTTCCCGCCGACCCGCGAGCCTGGCAGGCCGGGGTGCCTGCCGACTGCCCGGTACTGCCGATGATGCAGTGGCGGCCCAACGCCTTACGCAACGCGGGCAGCGAGCACGCGCGGTATCGGCAGACCAATACCGCGGGCCTGACCGGGATCGACCACCACCGGTTGCAGGGCACGGTGGAGCGGGTCGCGGTGTCGCTGATCAACGCGTTCTGCGCGGCCGGATCGGCGGATCTGGTGCGCGACTACGCTTTTCCGCTCGCCTTCCGGGTGCTCAACCAGCTGCTGGGCTGTCCGGTGGAGATCGCGGAGCAGGCGGCGGAGGGGTTCCGCGCCATCTTCGAAGGGGTCGGGGCCGAACGCGGCAACGCGCTGCTCACCGACGCGCTGCTGCAGTTGGCCCGGTACAAGCGCGCGCAGCCGGGCGAGGACGTCACCACCCGCATGCTGCGGCATCCGGTCGGGCTCAGCGACACCGAGATGGTGCATCAGCTGGCCACCCTCTACGGCGCGGGGATCGAGCCGCAACAGAATC
>NZ_JBSGBY010000466.1:0-6918 GCF_053601505.1 Nocardia sp. NPDC004722 | reverse complement strand
GCCGAATCCACAGCCACCGACCTCGGATACACTCCGCCCGATCAAGACAACGATTCTCTGGGGGCGTGCACATCACAGGTAGGCCAGCTTCCCGGGTGGTGACATTCCCGCGCTGCGGCGCGGCCTGGCGGTACTGGACCTGCTCGCGCAGCGTCCGCACCCGGTGCCCGCCGCCCTCGTCGCCCGGACCTTGGGGCTCCCCCGCTCCACCACGTATCAGCTGCTCAACGAGCTGCGCACGGCCGGATACGTCACCTATTTGGCGGACGAGCGCAGATACGGGCTGGGGCTGGCCGCCTTCGAACTCGGCGCCGCCTACCTGCGCCAGGACCCCTTGGAACGGGTGGCCGCGCCGCTGCTGCGGGGCCTGGTCGACACCGCCGGTGGGACCGGGCATCTCGGAGTGCTGCACGGCAACGAATCGCTGTACCTGATCGAGCAGCGCCCGGCCCGCCCGCAGACCCTGGTCACCGATGTCGGGGTGCGACTGCCCGCACACCTGACCGCGACCGGCCGGGCCATGCTCGCGCAGCTGGCGCCCGCCCATGTGCGCGCCCTTTTCCCCGGCCCGGCCGCCTTCCCCATGCGCACCGCACGCGGTCCGCGCGATCTGCGGCGGTTGCGCGGCATGCTGAAGGTCGAGCGGGAGCGCGGATGGGCTGTCGAAGACGGCTATGTCACAAGCGGTTTCGCCACCGTCGCGGCCCCGGTGTTCGATCACGGCGGGCACCCGCTCGCCGCCATCGGCCTGACCGTGCGGCATCACTGCGACGACCAAGATCCGGACAAACCACACGAAAGGCCGTACGACCACGCCGAATCCGCTGAATGCGGACAAATCTGGCCCGATATCGCCATGCCCGTGCGTGCCGTCGCGGCCGCGCTGACCGCCGCCATCGGAGGCCGCCCGCCACGCCGAAGCGCCCCCATCCCGACCGGTCGCCCGCGCCGAATCACCTGACACGACCGGGCGGTCACCCACCAGGGGACCGGACGAAGCCCATTGCGCGGCCCGGCAATCCCTGAGAGGTTGCCGCCAAGCTGCGCGTTTCCCTCTGGCCGAGGCCACGAATTGGTTACGATCGGCGGGGAAGTCGAGGGAGGTGTGGTGTCCGAAGGCAATCGAGCACCGGTAGGGGTGGACCCCTTCCGGCCCAATCCCGCTCGGGTTTACAACTATATGCTCGGCGGCAAGGACAACTACGACGCCGATCGCGAATACGGCGACCGGATGCTCGAGGTCGCCCCCGATACCAAGATCACCGCCTGGCACAGTCGACGCTTCCTGCTCGCGTCCGTGCGCTGGGCCGCCGAGCAGGGTATCCGTCAGTTCGTCGATATCGGCGCCGGCATCCCGATCGCGCCGAATGTCCACGAAGTGGCCCAGGAGATCAACCCGACCGCGATCGTCGCCTCCATCGACTTCGATCCCGTGGTCCATGCGCACAGCAATGCCCTGCTGACCGGTGCCTCGGGAGTGACTCCGATCCTCGCCGACATTCGTGAACCGGACACGGTTCTTGAATTGGCACGGAAAGAAGCGGGAATCGACTTCGCGCAACCCGTCGCGATCGTCATCGTCGGCGTCCTGCACTTCGTCATGGACGACGAGAAGCCCTTCGAGGCCGTCGCCCGCCTGCGCGAGGCCATGGTGCCGGGCAGTGTGCTGATCATTCAGCATGCCTCCATCAATACCCACCCGTTCTTCCAGGACACCGCCAGCACCAGGGCCATCGGCACCCCGTCGCAGCCCGCCTTTCGCACGGCCGACCAGGTGGCGGAATTCTTCGAGGGTCTCGAAATGATGGAACCCGGCCTCGTCCCCGCCAACGAATGGCTCGATGCCGAATTGCCGCCTACCAGACTGGTAGTGCTGTGCGGGGTCGGCCGCAAGAACTGAGCCGCGTTGTCCCTGTACCAGACTGACAGCCGGGGCGGGTCAGCCCACCGCGGCCAGCAGGTCGGCACGAGCGACGAGGCCATCGGCGATCGGCCGGGGACGGCGGCCCAGCCCGCACGCGCTGGCCACCCCGTCGAGCGGACGTTTCATGGCCGCCTCGATCATCCGCAAGGTCTCGATCTGCGCTGCCTCACTGGGTGTTTCGTGGACGAACCCGGCGTAGAACTTGGTCTCGGTGGGTAATTGCAGCCCCGCCAGCGGCGCGTAGAACTCCGGCCGCGTGGACGGCGGGATGTCCCCGGCGGCCAGTGGCCCGTGGACGAACTCCAGCGTGCGCCCCGAAGGCCACTGGCGGGCAATCGAATTCGCCAGCGCCACCAGCGGACGGGTGTCCCGCAAGGTGGTCCGCGCCTTGTTCCGCATGCTGCCCAGGCACAGGTGCACGCCGATGCGGGTGCCCGCCGGAGTCGACGCGGCCAGCGCGGCGATCCCGCGCCCCAGCCCCAAGGCGGTGTCGAGCTGCCGGTGCAGCGGCTGAGCCTTGGCCATCAGCACCGTCTCGGCGGTGGCCTCGAACTGCAGCACGACATCGTCGCCCACCAGCTCCCGGATGCCTTCGATATCGCGAATGGTGGCGTCGTGGAACGCTTTCTGATGTTTGCGCACCCCGCACATGCCCATGGCGATGAAGGCCATGGTGAAGTCGGTCGGCATGCCGATCTGCAGCGACAGCTCGGGCAGATCCCGCTCGGCACGCAGGCTCCGGAACACCGGCAGCGCCTCCCGCGCCTCACCGAGATACCCCAGTTCCATCATGTCGCCGGTCAACCGCGCGCCGCGCGCGGCCCGGTGCACGGTCCGTTCGTGGCTGGAGTTCCAGCTGCCCTGCCGTTTCACCTCCAGCGCACCCTGGGCCACCAGGTCCGCGATGATCGGCTGGATGTACCACTCGTAGCGGCGGGTCTCGCCGGTGGGCAGGGTGCGCAGCCGCGAGCCCGCGCCGTCGAGCATCGCCCGCATCGCGTCCTCGGTGCTCACGGCCGGAAAACTACCGACGAAGTGCACATTTCGCGCGCCCATACCGTGCATATTAGATCTTCAACCACGTTCTCGAATGCGCAGGTCGCGGAACACCGTGTGGGGTATCGTCATTCGCCAGAAGATGGCCCGACTCGGAACCGCTCCTGGGAAGGGATTCGGTTGTGAAGAAGCTCTATGCCCGTCTGATGAAGGCGTCATGTCCCACTGATCCGGATGTGCTGGCGGCCAGTATTCCCATTATCCAGGACGAGGTCGTGCCCTACGCCATGTCCGATCCGGGGGCCCGGCAGATCTTCTTCTTTCACGACGCGGCCGAAGGGACCATGTTCTCGATCACGCTGTACGACACCGAGAAAGACCTCGAGCACGCCATGCGCGACGCCGACAGCGAGCACCGCCACACCACCCTGGCGCGGCTCGGCTATCGGGCGCTCGACGCGCGTGCCCTCGAGGTGGTGGCGGGCGCGGTCGCCGACGATGCCGTGGAAGTCGACTTCAGCCAAGGGAATTCATAACGTGCGCACCTCGTTACGGGCGCTGGCCGTGTGCGCGGCCGCGACCCTGTTGTCCTTGACCCCCGGTCTCGCCCATGCCGATCCAGCGGCGGCGGGCGGCTGTCAGGACGTCAGTTTCCCGGTGCCGCAGGGCACCATCGCGGGGACGCTGTGCCTGCCCGCCACACCGACCGACACGGTCATGGTCCTGATGTCGGGCTCCAACTACAACCATGTCTATTGGGATTTCCCCTACCAACAGGACACCTACAACTTTCGCAAGGCCATGAACGCCGCCGGCTACGCGACGCTGGTGGCCGACCGGCTCGGCAACGGCGCGAGCAGCAAGCCGCCCGCGCTGACGCTGACCGCCCAGACCACCGCGGACGCACTGCATGTCATGGTGCAGGCCCTGCGCGGCGGGCTGGCGGGCAACGCGCCCTTCACCAAGGTCGTCACCGCCGGGCATTCGCTCACCTCCAGCACCTCCATGATGGAGGCCCTCGGCAATCATGACGTCGACGGCATCATCCTGACCGGCTACTCGCACACGCTCAGCGTCCCGGATGTGCTCGGTGTCATCAGCACCTATCACCCGGCCGTCGAGGAGCCCGAATTCGTCGGGCGCGGTTACGATTCCAACTATCTGGTGGCCCGTGCGGGCACCCGTGCCGCCAACTTCTTCGGCGTCGGCTACGACCCGCAGGTGGTCGCCCTGGACGAGGCGGGCAAGGAAGCCTTCTCGCTCACCGAGTATCCCGACGGCCTGCTGACCACGCTGCCGGGCGAATCCAGCCTGCTGAATATCCCGGTGCTTCTCGTCGACGGCGGCCGCGACCGCCTGGCCTGCGGGCCCGGCTTCAGCATCTGCGCCGACACCGCCACCTTGCAGGCCGCGGAAGCCCCGTACTTCGCGCCCGCCGCCCGGCTGCGCACCTACGTGCTGCCCGACAGCGGACACGCCATCAACCTCGCCCCGAACACCCGCGACTACCACGCGGTCGTGATCGATTGGATGAAGTCGGTCACGGGCTGAGATCGACTGCGGGCGAGCCGAACTCAGGTCGAGAACGGCGCGCCCGCACCCTCCGCGCGAGCCGGACCGGACCGCCGCGCCGCCAGCGGCAGCGCGATATCCTCGAGCGAGCGGCCCTCCGCGTCCACCGCGAGGAACCAGGCGATCAACCCGCCCGCGATCATGACGCCCGCGCCGAGCAGGTAGCCGAGGAACAGTCGGCCCGGATGCGTGCCGTCACCGATGAGCGCACCGTAGATGACCGGCCCGAGTGCGCCGAAACATTGTGCGATGGCGAAGAATACGGCGATCGCCTTGGCGCGGACCTCCAGCGGGAAGATCTCGCTGACGGTGAGATACGCCGAACTCGCACCCGCCGAGGCGAAGAAGAAGATGACACACCAGCAGGCGGTCTGCGTGATGGCATTGAGCACGCCCGCGTAGAACAGCACCGCCGAAATCGCCAGCAGCACACCGGAAAGCAGGTAGGTGCCCGCGATCATGCGGCGTCGGCCGAGGGTGTCGAAGAGGTGCCCGATGGTGAGCGGCCCGACCAGATTGCCGACCGCGAAGGCGATCAGATACAGGGGTGTCGAGCCGGACGGGACACCGTAGAACTTGCCGAGCACCAGCGTGTAGGTGAAGAAGATCGCGTTGTAGAGAAATGATTGGCTGATCATGAGGCTCGCGCCGAGGATGGCGCGGCGCGGATACTCGCGGAACAGCACCCGAGTCAAGGCTACATAGCCGATCTGATCGGCCGGTTTCACCTCCATCGCCCGGGATTCGTCGACCGGCGGCAGCCGCACCCCGGTCGCCGCCACCTCGCGTTCGATCTCCTCGATGGATTCCTCGGCATCGCGGGCGTGACCGTGCATGATCTGCCAGCGCGGGCTCTCCGGCAGATGGCGGCGCACCACCAGGATCACCAGGCCCAGCACCGGGCCGATGAGGAAGCCGAGCCGCCAGCCCAGGCCCAGGCTGAGGTGATTGAGCAGGATATAGGTGCCGAGGGTGCCGAGAATCGCTCCGGCCCAGTAGGTTCCGTTCACCGCGATATCGACGCGGCCCCGGTAGCGGGCCGGAATCAATTCGTCGATGGCCGAATTGATGGCGGCGTATTCCCCGCCGATGCCCATGCCCGCGATGAACCGTGTGGCGTACAGGAAGGCCACCCAGCCCGCGCCGCTGCCCAGCGTGGCGGCGGTGAGCCCGCTTCCGATGAGGTAGACGCCCAGCGTCACGAGGAAGAGTTTGCGTCGCCCGAGCCGATCCGAGAGGTTCCCGAAGACCAGCGCGCCGACCACCTCACCGGCCAGGTACACCGTCGCGATCAAACCGACGGCGGCCGAGGACATGTGCAGCGTCTCCGGTTTGGTCAGCGTGTCGGCGACCGCGCTGGCCACCGTGATCTCCAGACCGTCCAGGATCCACGCCACGCCGAGCGCGACCACCAACCGGGTATGGAATCTCGACCACGGCAGCCGATCGATTCGAGCGGGCACCAAGGTCCGCACCACTCCCCCGCCGAGCACCTCCGACATAGCGACTCCCGAGTCCGATTCCGCGTACTCTGCCTTACCCATCGACTGCCCGGACAAACGATAGAGCACCTCGCGGCCATTCGAGCCCAACTGCTTTCCGTGGGCGTGCAGCCGCCTCACCTGCTGCGATACCCGTGGATCCGCCAATCGAACCTACCGGCCCGAATATTCCGCGATGAGTTTCCGGGACGCTATGGCTAGCATCGGCGTTCGTGCGTTCAGTTTCCGGGGGAAATTTCCAAATCAAACTGATCGCCCTCATCGCGGGGGTGCTCGGTGTCGTGCTGGCGGTGCTCACGCCGCTGCTGCCGGTGCGGCAGGATCGGGCGAGTATCGAGTGGCCGCAGTCGCAGGCGGTGCAGGTGACCGCGCCGCTGGTGGACTATGTGCCGCTGTCACTGGATGTGCGCGTGCCGTGCGTGGTGCTGCGGGACATGCCGAGCGGAACCGTGCTGTCCACCGTTCCGGCGCAGGCGCAGGGCGGGGACGCCAAGGGGCTGATCGCCCGCATCGAGGACAAGCCGGGCAGCGGGCGCACCCTGTCGGTGATGCTGCGCGGCACTCCGCTGCTCACCGCGTCGATCTTCGAAATGACCGGGGTGGGAACGGCTTCCGACCCGGCGGTCGCCACGCCCTCGAACGAGAAACCGTCGGCCACACCGACCCCGAGCGCAACGCCGGCACCCGGCGCGAATCCGTCCGCGGGCGCGACACCTCCCGCAGGCACGAATCCGGCTGCGGGCGCGACACCTCCGTCGGGCGCGAATCCCTCGACTGGCGCAACGCCTCCCCCGGGCGCAACGCCGCCCCCAGGCGCTACGCCACCCGCGGGCGCGACACCTCCACCCGGCGCGACACCTCCACCGGGTGCGACGCCGCCGCCCGGTTCCACGCCGCCGCCCGGCAGCACGCCGCCTGCCGACG
>NZ_JBSGBY010000465.1:6593-6941 GCF_053601505.1 Nocardia sp. NPDC004722 | reverse complement strand
CACGCCCTCGGGCAGGCCCGCCTCGGCGAAGATGTCGGCCAGCAGGTTCGCTGCGAGGGGGGTCAGCGGCGCGGGCTTGAGGACCACGCTGCATCCGGCCAGCAGGGCGGGCGCGAGTTTGTTGACGGCCAGGAACAGCGGCACGTTCCAGGCGATGACGGCGGCGACCACACCGACCGGTTCGCGCGAGACCCGGGTGGTGCCGAACAGTCCGGTGCGAGTCTCGGTCCAGGGGAAGGACTTTCCAAGCCCGGCGTAGAAGTCGAGGGTGGCGCGCGCGGGCACGTAGTTGAGGGTGCTGGCGGCCATGGTGGGCGCGCCCATTTCCGCGGACAGCGCGGCGGCGAG
>NZ_JBSGBY010000465.1:0-6583 GCF_053601505.1 Nocardia sp. NPDC004722 | reverse complement strand
CGTAATCGACGCCGAAACCGCCGCCGATGGAGATGGTGCTCACCGGATGGCCGAGGGTGCGGGCCTCGAGGCAGCGGTCGATCAGGGCGCGCCCATTTCCGCGGACAGCGCGGCGGCGAGATCCCCGGCCTTCTGATCCAGCAGCGCGACAACACGTGTCAGCAGGGCGGCGCGTTCCTCGGGCGGGGTGGTCGGCCAGGGTCCGCTGTCGAAGGCCCGGCGTGCGGCGGCGACCGCGGCGTCGACGTCGGCGCGGGTGACGACGGGCACGCTGCCGACGGTTTCCAGGGTTGCGGGCGAGACGACGGGCAGGGTGTCGGGACCGGCCGGTGCGGTCCAGTGGCCCCCGATGAACAGACTCTGGTACTCCATGAGAACACGTTACAGTTTTGCCCCTCCGGCTGTCTGGAGCATCACGGGTGTGGGTCCCGCTGACCGGGATCTTCTTTGAAATTCGACTCCTCGGTTTCTAAGTCGCGTTGTTACCCGTGGGGTAAAACGTGATTCGAATTCTGGGTAGCCAGACGGTGGCCTATGCTCGGTTCTGCACGCCTTTCTCTGCCGCTCTGGTCGATTGCTATGCATTAGCTCTGCGAAAGGTAGATCACTCGTATGACCGATGTGCGCTCCGATGAACTCCTGCTCGACGAACTGGCCGATCTCGGCTTGCCGGTGATCAGTACGCCCATGCAGCGGGCGGCGAGTCAGTTGCAGCGGGTGTTGCCCCCGGGCTGGCGGGTCGACGTGGCCGAGGCGACCTATCCGACAGTGCGGACCGGGCAGCCGGTATTGCGACTGGTGTTGCCGGAGGATTGATCGGCGTCTAACGCGCAGGGCCGCAAGTGATTCCGCATACTTGCGGCAAACCGGCAGCACTCCCAAATATCGAATTCCAACCTGTCGGTTCGCTTTTCACCGAACGCACTATTGCATTCGACGGGCGCAGCGAGCATGCTTTATAGCTATCGCGGATAGCTCGCTAGATTCATGAACCGTTACCGCACAGGGGAGTCCGAGTCATGGCGGTGCAAGTAGTCGATCGGTCGCTGATGACCAGTGATCTCACCCCGCACCAGGCGAAAAGCGTGGGCGCAGGCGGTTGGGTGGTGTCCTTCCTGCCGGGCCGCACCCTCACCCTGGAGCAGGCCGCCGCCGCATTACAGGCCGCCGAGGCGGTTGCCGCGGTGAATGCCCTGGCCGGTCAGGTCGGGCTGACCGCAATGGAGACCGTCGGGTTGGCTACCCAGGAGTCACCATGGGGCGAACCCGAACCCTGCACCGCCCTGAGCCGAATCTTCCGTCGCGGCTATGCCGAGCGCTGACCCCGGTCAGGCCGAGTGGCGATCGCGCTTGGTGGCCACCACCACCAGGTTGCTGACCAGCAGCTCCCGCAGCACCGGAACCCTGACCATCCACCAGGCCCAGCGCGGGTGATAGCGCGGGAACACCGCGAGAATCTCGACCTCGTCCGGTGTTTTACGCGCCCAGCGCAGTCCCTCGGACGCCGTCACCGCGAACAGTGAACGGCCGAAACGATTCTTCGGCTCCTTGCCGTGTTTGCGCCGATACCGCCGCGCCGCGTACTCGCCACCGAGGTAGTGCCACGGCCCGGTCTCGTGGCCGCCGAACGGCCCCAGCCACACGGTGTACGAAAAGACCATCAGCCCACCGGGTTTGGTGACCCGCAGCATCTCCTCGGCCATCGCCCACGGCTGCGGCACGTGCTCGGCCACATTCGAGGAGATGCAGATCTCCACCGCGTCATCGCGGAACGGCAGCGCCATCCCCGACCCGCGCACCGAGCCCGCCACCCGCAGCCCGGCCGCGTGCATCTCCGACGGATCCGGTTCCACCGGCAGGTACCGAGCCCCGGCCTTCCCGAACTCGTCGGCGAAATACCCGGGCCCCCCGCCCACATCCAGCACGATCGTCCCGCGCAGCGACTCCCCGGTCAGATCCCGATAGAAATCCCCCACCAATTCCGCGGTATCCACCGCCACCCCGCCATAAAAAACAGCCGGATCGGTCTGCTCGAACCGAAAGCTCCCCAGCAGCCGCAACGACCGCCGCAGCGTCGCCCGCCGGGCGAATCGCGGACCCCGCCCGGCCCGTCGCGTCAGGGTTCGCTCAGCTCGAAGCACGGCGGCAAGTCTCGCACAGCCACCGACACGCTTCCGCACGGCCAACGACAGCCGCCGCCATCCCGCGAACGAGAGCGGCCATCATCCTGGCGAACGAGAGCGACCGTCCTCGTCATCCCAGCGTGCTTTTGGCTGGGATCCACACCCCGAGATGTTGGATTCCGGCCAAAAGCACGCCGGAATGACGAGGGAAGCGGTCTGAATGACGAAAGCGGCTGACAGTTCGGCGTCTCGATTCAGGTTCGCCGTGCAGGTCGGATGACCACTGTCGGCCCGTGACGCGGGCGCGGGCTATATGGTGGAGCCCATTGTCTGTCCGACCCTCGACCGTGACCTGGAGATCCGCCCGTGCGTGAAGTGCTGCTGCTGTGCTGGCGCGACACCGGGCATCCACAGGGTGGGGGTAGTGAGCGGTATTTGGAGCAGGTCGGGGCGCAGTTGGCGGCCCGCGGCGTGAAGGTGACCTTGCGGACCGCGGGGTATCCGGGGGCGGCGCGGCGGGAATCGGTGGACGGCATCGAGATCAGCCGTGGCGGCGGGCGGTTCACCGTGTATCCGCGGGCGCTGGCGGCGATCGCGCTGGGACGGTTCGGGGTCGGGCCGTTGAAGGGGCTGCGGCCGGACGCGGTCATCGACACTCAGAACGGGATCCCTTTCTTCGCGCGCGCCGCGACGGCCGCGCCGACCGTGGTGCTGGTGCATCACGGGCATCGCGAGCAGTGGCCGGTGGCCGGGCGACTGGTCGGCCGGATCGGCTGGTGGATCGAATCACGGCTCTCGCCGCGGGTGCACCGGCGCGAGCAATACCTGACGGTGTCGCTGCCGTCGGCCGAGGAGCTGACCGCGCTCGGTGTGGCCGGGACGCGAATCGCGGTGGTGCGCAATGGCGCCGAGCCGATTCCGGCCCGCGTGCCCGCCGGCGATGACGACACCCGCACCGCGCACCCGAGCATCGTGGTGCTGTCGCGGCTGGTGCCGCACAAGCAGATCGAGGACGCCATGGCCGTGGTGGCCGGGCTGCGCGACCGCGTCCCGACCCTGCGCCTGGATGTGATCGGCGACGGCTGGTGGGCGGGCAATCTGCGTGCCCACGCCGACGAACTGGGCATCGCCGACGCGGTCACCTTCCACGGTCACGTCGACGAGGACGAGAAGCATCGGCTGCTGTCGCGCGCCTGGGTGCACGTGCTGCCCTCCCGTAAGGAGGGCTGGGGTCTGGCGGTCATCGAGGCGGCGCAGCACGGCGTGCCCACGGTCGGATACCGGAGTTCGCGCGGGCTCACCGATTCCATCGTGGACGGGGTGACCGGCCTGCTGGTCGACGATGCCGCCGCGCTCACCGAGGCCGTCGGCGAACTGCTCGGCAATCGCGAGGCCCGCACGGTGCTGGGGGAGAAAGCGCGGGCGCGGGCCCGTGAATTCTCTTGGGAGCAAACCGGAAACGGGGTCTACGAGGTGCTCTCGGCGGTGACCCGTGGCGAGCGGGTCAGCGGCCTGATCGCGCCCGCGCGAACATGATTCGCTCGCTGTGAGGATCCCGAAAGCGATCGCGCCGGTCTACTACGCTCCATAGTCTTCATGGATGTGGATCATTCTCGTCATCGCGCTGGTGAGCATCGTCGTGATCGGATTCGGGTTCGCCCTCGGTTTCCCCAAGGACTGAGCCCTCGCCGGGAGCCGACCGCCGCGAATGCAGTGCCGCGGTGAGGAATCCGCCGACCAGCAGTGTCGCCCACAGCAGGTGCGCGGCGCCGGACAAGCGGCGATCCGCGGGCGAGGCGTCGTCGACGGTAATGGTCCCCGGCACCCGGTACAGCCGCAGGTCGGCATCACTGTAGACGGGATCCAGTTGGGCGAGACTGTTTTTCGAGTCGCCGAGCGGCCCGGGAGTCCCGCCCTCGACCAGCACCCAGCCCACCCCCTGCGCGGCCAGTTCGCGCGCTGTCGCGCCGCGCAGCAACAGCTTCTCCACCCGTCGCGCCTGCTTGCTCTCGCCGGCGACGACGCCGCCGCGCACCGGAAGTTCCCCCGTCTGCAACGCATCCCGGCGCAGCATGCGCGGTGCGGGATCCAGCACCGGTGCGCTGCCCGAGTAGCCGAACTTCCGGAAGATGCCGCCCGGCAATACCGCGACATCGCCGGGGCCGTCCACCAATGCCGAAACCCGTTGCCAGGCCGCCGGATAGTGCACCGGCCGCAGCGCTCCGCCGACACCCCAGGCCAGATCCGGCAGTGCGAGGAGCAGCAGGGCGATGAAAAGCACCGCGGCCCCGCCGGTCCGGGGCCGATCGGGCCGTGCGGCGGGCCCGTCGAAGACGTGCACCGAGAGCCATCGTCCGACCACCCGGCACCCCGCCGCCGCGCACAGCGCGTAGGCGGGCATCGCCAGGGCCACGTATTTCTGGGTGTCGCGTAGCAATCCGGCGCCGGGCACCCGGGTCACCAGGAACTCGCCCACCGACAGGCCCCAGCCGGTCGCGCCCAAGGCGGGCAGCACGATCGCCGCGACGGCCAGCCAGATCAGCCGCCGGGCGACCCGGCCGGAGTCGCGGACCGCGCGCACCCCGGTGATCACCAGCGCGAGCAGCAGTGCCGTCCCGATCAACGCGAAGAACGTTGTGCGCGAATCGGGTACGGCGGTGCTGTTCCAGATGCCGCCGAGGCCCGCGAGGCTGCCCAGGGTGCCGAGCCAGGGTTCGGCGCGGGCGGCGAAGGCGGGGATGCCCGCCGGGTCCGAGGGCGCGGCCCCCGTGCCCGAGAGCGCGGTCGCGATCACCCACGGCATGGTCGTGAGAATCCAGAAGGTCACCGTCGCAGGCAGATTCCGCTTACCGACCAGTGCCACCGCGAGGCCGCCCGCCAGCAGTGACCCGGTCGGCGTCAGCCCCGCGGCGGCCAGGCAGCCGATCAGCGCCGCCCAGGTACCGGCCGTGCCGGACGGCGGTGCGGCGCGTAATCGGGCCGCCAGCAGCGCTATCCAGGGCAGGGCGGCATAACCGGTGAGCAGGCTCCAGTGGCCCTGGAGCAGGCGCTCGGCCACATAGGGATTCCAGAGGGCGACCGTGGCGGCCACCAGTTGCGGGCCCAGCGAGACCCGCAGCAGTTCCCGCGCCAGCGCCGCCGCACCCCAACCGGCCAGCCAAAGAGCCGCCAGCAGTATCGCTTTGACGACGATCCCGCCGTCCACGACCGCGGAGAGGACGGCGAGCAGTGCGTCCTGCGGCACGGCGCGCGGCGCGGCCTCACCCAGTCCGAGCGCCGAATCGGTGAGGTACGAGCGCGGTGTGCTGACCGCGTCGCGCAACAGCAGATATCCCGATCCGAGCAGCGGGCCCAGCACGAGCAGGGCCAGCGCCAGGCTGTAAGCCGGCACCACCAGCCGGTACCACCGCTTGGGGCCCTCCGCATTCACATCCGGCACCCTACGTCCCACCCATGCCGAGATCCGGGACCGGCGAACGCTTCTCCGCGTCCTCGCGCGCCGTGCGCAGTGCGATGCCGGTGATCGCCAGCGTGGTGGCCGCCGCGGTGACCGTGGCGATGACGATCAGCGACAACACCGAATGCGCACAGGTCAGCATGACGGTCACGCCGACGGCCAAACCGATCCAGGTGATCGCGGCGGGAGCCGTGCGATCCGCGGCGATCGCCGACAACAGTGCCGCCTGAAGTACCGCCAGCAATGCTCCCTCGAGCGCGAACAGCCACAGCAACCCCTCTATCGGCGCATAGTCCTGCCCGGCGAACATCGGCGCGAGCGGGGCCGCCACGGCCGCGCCCAGCACGGTCACCGCCCCGATGCCCAGCAGCACCGCCAGCGCGGAGCGCATCGCGCGCGCGGAATGCTGCGGCTGCGCCATCCGCGGATACAGCACCACCCCGACCGCCTGCGGCAACCAGAACGCGATCTTGGCCGCGATCGCCCCCAGCGCGTACCGCCCAGCATCGTTCTCGTCCAGCACAATCCGCGCCACCAGCAGATCCGCCGCCGACAGCGCGGTCAACGCCGCCTGCACCTGCACCGCCCGGAAAACCGCCGCGACCCCGAGAACCCAGGTGACGCCGGGACGATCGGAGACGGCGGTATCGGTGATCCGCCGGGCGATCACGGCCGCGGTCGCCGCGCCCGCGGCCCCGGCCCAGAGGGCGGGTGCGGCACCGAGTCCGCAGGCCAGCAGGATCACCGCGGGCGTCACCCGGATGACGGCAGCCCCGCCGAGCACGGTCGCCAGCTCGCGAAAGCGGCTGCGGCCCTGGAGTATCCCTTGCTCCCCGGCCAGCAGGACCAGCATCGGCGCGGAGCACAGTGCGCCGCCCGAGGCCACCGGGCTCACCTTCAACACCGCGCCGACCGCCTGCGGCAACCAGAACGCGATCTTGGCCGCGATCGCCCCCAGCGCGTACCGCCCAGCATCGTTCTCGTCCAGCACAATCCGCGCCAC
>NZ_JBSGBY010000464.1:0-6959 GCF_053601505.1 Nocardia sp. NPDC004722 | reverse complement strand
CATCGTCGAGAAGGCGTCGCGCTGGGGCGGATCCACCGCCAGATCCGGTGGCGGCGTATGGATTCCGGGCAACTCGGTGCTGCGCCGTGAAGCGCCCGCAGATGACATCGAGGCGGCGCGGACCTACCTGAAGGACATCATCGGGCCGGATGTGGATGCGGCGCTGATCGATACCTATATCGATCGTGGCGCGGAAGCCTTCGAGTTCCTGGCCGAGCACTCCGCGATGCGGATGCGCTGGGTGCCGGGCTATTGCGACTACTACCCGGAAGCGCAGGGCGGTCGCGCACACGGCAGGTCGGTCGAGCCCGTGCCCTACCGCGCCTCGCACGCCGAATTGGCCGCGCTGGAGCCGGATTACGTGCGGGTGGCGAAGAACATGGTGATCACCCAGGCCGAATTCCGGCAGATCCACCTGGGCTTGCGCAATCCGCGCGCACCGTTCACCGCCCTGCGGATCGCGGGGCGCTGGCTGGCGGCCACTGTATCCCGGCGGCGCGTGCTCGTTCGTGGACAAGCGCTCAGCGCCATGCTGCACGCGGGGCTGCCGTCGGCGAATGTGCCACTGTGGCTGGATACTCCGCTGGTCGAGCTGTGTGCCGAGGACGGCCGCGTAACCGGTGCGGTGGTGCTGCGGGACGGCCGCGAACAGGTGATCGCGGCGCGGCGCGGAGTAGTCGTGGCTGCGGGCGGCTTCGACCACGACGATGCGATGCGTAAGCGCTATCAGCGTGCGCCGATCGGCAGCGACTGGACCGTTGGTGCGCGAGCGAACACCGGCGATGGCATTCGTGCGGGTCAATCCGCCGGTGCGGCAGTGGAATTCATGGACGACGCCTGGTGGGGTCCGTCCATCCCGCTGCTGCGTGAAGCCTGGTTCTGCCTTGCCGAACGCAACCTACCCGGCAGCCTCGTCGTCAACGATCGCGGCGAGCGCTTCATGAACGAGTGCCTGCCGTACACGGAAGCGGGACAGCGCATGTACGGCGGCGACCACGGCCAGGGCGAGGGGCCGGCCGAAAACCTGCCCGCCTGGCTGATTTTCGACCAGCGCTACCGCAACCGATACATGTTCGCGGGCATCGCCCCGCGTCAGCCCCTACCCGGCCGGTGGTTCAAATCCGGCGTGCTGACCAGCGCCGACACGGTCCCCGAACTCGCCGGGAAGATCGGACTACCGGTCGAGAGACTCGCCGCCACCGTCGCCCGCTTCAACGAATTCGCCTACGACGGCAATGATCTCGACTTCGGCCGTGGCGAGAGCGCCTACGACAACTACTACGGCGACCCCCGTCACCGCCCCAACCCGAACCTCGGCGCGCTGGAGGCGGGCCCCTTCTACGCGGCGAAGATGGTGCCCGGCGACCTGGGCACCAAGGGCGGGCTGCGGACCGACGTCGACGCCCGCGTGCTGCGCCCCGACGGCTCGGTGATCGAGGGCCTCTACGCGGCGGGCAATTCCGCGAGTCCCGTCATGGGTCACACCTATGCGGGCCCCGGCGCGACGATCGGCCCCGCCCTCGTCTTCGGGTACCTCGCCGCCCGGCACGCCGCCGCGCTGTAGGGTCCGCAGCTTGCCCCGTCGGGTCAGGCGAGGACCGCGCCGCCGTCCAGCGGCAGGATGGTGCCGGTGGCGTGGGGTTGGGTGAGGAAGAAGACGAAAGCGGCGGCGATGTCGTCGACTTCGGCGATGCGGTGCAGGGGAGTGGCGGCGGCGGTGTCGGTGTAGAACTGCTCGCGGAGGTCCTCGGGGAAGTTCCACAGGGGGGAGCGGACCACGCCGGGCATCACCGCGTTGACCCGGAGCGGTGCGAGTTCGACCGCCAGGGCCTTCGTCAACGCCTCCACCGCGCCGCACACGCTCGAAGTGACGGACGATCCCGGCACCGGTCGCGGCCCGGCGGTGCCGGTGGTCAGCGTGATGGATCCGTTCTCCCGCAGGTGCGGGGCGGCCGCCTGCACGGCCGCGAGCACGCTGAAGTAGCGCAGTTCGAAGAACTTTCGGGCCGCGTCGATATCCAGGTCGGCGACGGGGGAGAGCAGCAGCGGCTCACCCGCGGTGTAGACCAGATGGTCGATGGCGCCGAGTTCGTCGAACATCGCGCGAATCCGCGTGGTGTCGCCCAGGTCCGCGACCACGCCGGTGACCCCGGCGGGCAGGTCGGCGACGGCCCGGTCGACATTGGCCTGCCGACTCGAGACGACGGTGACCTTCGCGCCCTGGGCGGCGGTCGCGGCGGCCACCGCGTAGCCGATGCCGGAGGTGCCGCCGAGGATGACGATGCGCTGTCCGTCGAGAGACATTCGAGGTTCCTTTCGAGGAAATCTGGTGTGCGTTTGCCTCTCTACCTTCGGTTTTGCGAGGCTGTCCCGTCCAAGACCTATCGCGCCGTCTGTAATACCCTGAGGGCATCATGAGCGATGTGGATCTGCGCAAGCTGCGCTATTTCGTGGCCGTGGCCGAGCACCTGCACTTCGGTCGCGCGGCCGAGATGCTCTTCATCGCGCAGCCTGTGCTGTCGCGCCAGATCCGCGCGCTCGAAGAGGAACTCGGCGTGCAGCTGTTCGCCCGGGATCGCCGCGGGACGGCGTTGACGGCGGCGGGGGAGCAGCTGCTGCTGGATGCGAAGCCGCTGCTGGCCTCGGCAGATGCCTTGCAACGCAGGGTGATTCGCGCGGCCCAGGGCGGTGATTCCTTCACCGTCGGATTCATGCCCGGCCTCACCGTGACCGCCGCCGTGCGCGCCCTCACCGACCGGCATCCCGGGCTGCGCGTCGAGTTGGTCCGCACCGGTTGGTTCGATCAGGTCGAGGTGGTGCACAACGGCCAGGTGGATGTCAGCGTGGTGCGGCTGCCCATCGATCCGCACGGCCTCACCGTGCGCCCGCTCTACACCGAACCGCGCGTGGTCGTCCTGCCCGCCGACCATCGCCTCGCGGGCAAGGACTCGGTGGCCGTCGCGGATCTGGCGCACGAGCACCTGCTCCAGGACCCCGACGCGGTGCCCGAATGGCGTGCGCTGGCAGTCGAATTGCACACCGACCGCCCAGCCGTCCCGGTCTTCCGCAGCGTCGAGGAGAAACTCGAACACGTCGCCGCGGGCAGCGGGATCATGTTCCTGCCGCTGTCGGTCATGACCTTCTACACCCGTCCCGACATCGCCTACGTCCCCGTTCCCGATCTCGCGCCCCTCCAGGTGGGGCTGGCCTGGTCGGCCGACCGCCCGGTACCGCTCGCGGAGGAATTCGCAATCCTTGCCGCCCAGTGAATTTCGATCTACACCGTCCGATCCGGTCTGATCTCGATTCCACGCGCCGGATCCCGTAAGAGGGGTTACCGTCGATGGTGTGTTCGGCATCATCCGACCCTGCCGTCATCGGCTGGGCGAGGAACTCGGGCGGGCTTGGCTGGCGCAACTGTGCGGGCTGTGCCTCGCACTGCGCGACGACCATGGTCAGAGCGCCCGCATGGCAACCAATTACGACGGGCTGATCGTCTCGGCCCTGGTGGAGGCGCAGTCGACCGCGCCGCCCACGCGCCGTGCGGCCGGGCCCTGCCCGTTGCGCGGTATGCGGCGCGCCGATGTCGCCACCGGCGACTGCGTGCGCCTGGCCGCGACGGTCTCGCTGGTGCTGGCCGCCGCGAAGGTCCGCGACCATGTCGACGACGGGGACGGGGTGGCGGGTTCGCCCGGCTTCCGTCCCGCCGCCCGCCGGCTCGCGCAACGCTGGGCCCGGCAGGGCGAATCCTCCGGCGCGGGACTGGGTTTCGACACCGCCGTGCTGGTGACGGCGGTGGACCGGCAGACCGAGCTCGAGGCGGCGGCCGTCGTGGGCACGCCGGTGCTGGAGGTCACCGAGCCCACCGAGACCGCGACGGGTGCGGCCTTCGGCCACACCGCGATCCTGGCCGGTCGCCCGGGGAACCAGGCGGCGCTGATCGAGGTGGGCCGATTGTTCGGTCGCATAGCGCATCTCGTGGACGCCGTCGAGGATCTCGAGGACGATCGCGCGCACGGCAAGTGGAATCCGCTGACCGCCACGGGAACCGAGGTCGCCGAGGCGCATCGCCTGTGCACGGACGCGCTGCTGGGTATCGAATTGGCCTTGGCCGAAGTGGAATTCACCGATAAGCGACTGATCCACCGGCTGTTGAAACATGAGCTGGGCCGCTCGGTGACGCGCACGTTCGGTGGTCACGGCCCGGCGTGCGCGAATCATGTCGCGACCGAGCCGGTCAGCCGCTGGCGTCGCCGGGGCCCGGATCCGTGGGGCCCGCCGCCCGGTTACGGCCCGCCGCCGGGCTACGGATACGGCCCGGGCCAGGGCTATTACGGGCCCGCGCGCCGCCGCGGTGGCGGATGCCTGCCGTGCTGTGAGGGCTGCGTCTGCTGCGGCGAGGGCTGCTGCTGTTGCGAGGAATCGTGTTGCTGCTGTGAGGAATCCTGCTGCGACTGCTGAACCGGCACGCACCGCGAGGAGCGGGCAGGTGGTCTACCCGGCCCTCCCGGTGTCGGCGAACGGCCCCCTCCGGGTGGGCGGTTCGCTGCCGTGCAGGCTCGGTGACTAGCTCGACAGCGTGCTGGACCCGCCGCTGAGCAGTCCGCTGCCCGCATTGAGCAGTCCGCTACCGCTGCCCAGGCCCGAGGATCCCGACGTGGTCGTGGTGGTCTGCAGGGTCCAGGTGCCGCAGCCGCTGGTGAAGAACGCGACGTCGGTGGGCTTGATCTCGACGGTCACGGTGCCGTTGAGCGCGCCGCCGGTCTGGATGGTGGCGCTGGCGTCGGGGGTGATGGCCGACAGTCGCGCCCACACGCAGGCCTGCACGGCGGTGGTGGTCTTGTAGACGCCGGGCTGGATATCGATGCCGACCTTGAAGGTGGAGTCGGTGCCCATGCTGGTGGGGAGGGCGGCGTTGGCGGTGCCGGTGCTCGCCAGCACTGCGGCCGCGGTGACCGCGAGCCCGCTGAGCACGATGGACTTGTTCATGGTGGATGCCCCTCCTTTGAGTGAAATGAGAGCGTTTCGGAGGGTAGTGGGTGGGACAGTCCGCCGGAGCGTTTTGGCCAACCTGGTGCGATCCGACATAGCGACAAACCGGACATCGGATGCCGGATGCGCCGGTGGCGACCATGATTGCTTGTGTGGCAGGACAATTCGTTCCGATCCCCGATTGGTTCTCGCAGGATGACCAGGACTGCGGCATCGCCGTCGCGGACCTGAGCGGCAACGGCACCCTCGATCTCGTGGTCCTCATGGTCGACAACCCACCCGGCCAGAACAGCGGAAACTACCGGGTCGGCCACGCGCTCGCCGCCGACGGCACGGTCGGGCAGTGGGGTCCCTGGCTGCAGGTGCCCGACTGGTGGGGCTGGGAGAACCAGGGCGCGGGCATCACCATCGGCGACCTCAGCGGCAACGGCCGCCCGGATCTGGTGGTGTTCCTGGTCGACAACCCGGCCGGCCAGAACCAGGGCTACTACCGCATCGGCCGCGACCTCGCCCCCGACGGCACCGTCACCGGCGGCTGGACCGCCTGGCAGCAGATCCCGGACTGGTACGGCTGGGAGAATCAGGGCGCCGACATCTGCCTGACCGCGTTCGACGGGCAGCCCGCGCTGGTGGTCATGACCGTCGACAATCCGGTCGGCCAGAACAGCGGCCAGTTCCGGCTGGCCAAGGGTCTCACCGCGGACGGCACGGTCGCGGAATGGACACCGTGGGTGGCGATTCCGGACTGGTGGGGGTGGGAGAACCAGGGCGCGGGGATGACCATCGCGGACCTGGACGGGGACGGTCGCCCGGAGCTGATCGTGTTCACCATCGATCATCCGCAGAACGGGAACGCCGGGCTCTACACCATCGGCTGGGGCCTGGACGGGACCGGGCACTGCGTGGACGGGTGGAGCCGCTGGTCGACCGTGGCGGACTGGGGCTTCCGGGAGAACGAGGGCGCGGCGATCGCGGTGCTGCCGGGTGCGGGCGGAGTGCCGCGACTCGTGGTGTGCGCCATCGATCATCCGCAGGGCGGCAATGCCGGATACCTGCGCGTGCTCGACCTCGAGACCGACCTGGCCACCGCCGCGACCGAAGGCGCCTGGCGCATCCTGGATTTCGGCACCGAGATCAATCCGGTGCACGCGGCACTGCTGCACACCGGTGACGTGCTGTTCTTCGCCGGATCCGGCAACGATCCGGATCGGCTCAACGCCCACGACTTCCGTACGCGTGTCTGGCATTACCCGAATCCGGGGCTCGCCGCGCCCGCCACCCCGATCGACATGTTCTGTTCGGGTCAGGCGTATCTGCCCGACGGGCGCGTGCTGGCCGCCGGCGGCACCGGGCAGTACGACCCGTTCTTCGGGTTGCGTGACGCCTTGCTGTTCGATCCGGCGACGCTGGCGTGGGAGACGCAACCCGATATGACCTCCGGGCGTTGGTATCCGACGCTGGCGGCCCTGAAAACCGGTGCGGTGGTGGCTGTCTCGGGTCTCGGTGCGGACGGATTCCTGTCCGAGACGCCCGAACTGTTCGACCCCGTCACCCTCACCTGGTCGAAACTGCCGGTGCCCGGGCCGATTCCGACGTACGCGCACCTGATCCTGCTGGCCGACGGCCGGGTGTTCTACACGGGCGGGCAGTTCGGCACCAACAACGGCCTGCACCCGTCGATCTGGGACACCGCCACCGGCGCGGTCACCGAGGTCGACGGCCTCTACGACCCGGAATCGCGCAGCCAGTCCACGAGCGTGCTGCTGCCCCCGGCGCAGGCGCAGCGGGTCATGCTGCTCGGCGGCGGCACCGTCGACCCGCACGGACCCGGAATGGCCTCGGCGGACACGCAAATCGTGGATCTGACCGCCGCCGCGCCCGCCTACCAGCCCGGCCCGCCGATGGCGTACGCCCGCATGCACGTGTGCGCGGTGATCCTGCCGGATCGCACCGTGCTGGTCTCGGGC
>NZ_JBSGBY010000463.1:0-6980 GCF_053601505.1 Nocardia sp. NPDC004722 | reverse complement strand
ATCGCGTCCGTCCAGAATTCTGGACGGACGCGATTCTCGTTGGGGGAGAGCAGATCAGACTCGGGCGGCGCCTGTTGATGCGGCTCGGTCGATGAGGTACTCGACGAGGGTCATGAGGACGTTTTTGCAGGAGGCGCGGTCTCGGGCGTCGCAGAGGAGGACCGGGATGCGTTCGTCGAGGTCGAGGGCGTCTCGGACTTCGACGGGGGTGTAGAGGGGGGCGTTTTCGAAGCAGTTGACCGCTACGGTGAAGGCTACGCCGCGGCGTTCGAAGAAATCGATTGCGGCGAAGGAGCTTTCGAGGCGGCGGGTGTCGGCGAGGACCACTGCGCCGAGGGCGCCTCGGGCCAGTTCGTCCCAGAGGAACCAGAAGCGGTCCTGGCCGGGGGTGCCGAACAGGTAGAGGACCAGGTTCTGGTCGATGGTGATGCGGCCGAAGTCCAGGGCCACCGTCGTGGTGGTTTTGCCTTCCACGCCACGCAGGTCGTCGACGCCCGCGGACAGCTCGGTGATGAGCTCCTCGGTGCGCAACGGGGTGATCTCGCTGATCGCCCCGACCATGGTGGTTTTGCCCACGCCGAAACCGCCTGCGATGAGGATCTTCACCGAGGCGGCCATGGGCTGGGCGGTATCAGAGTTTTCGAATGCCATCGAGTACCGCTCGCAAAATGTTGAGGTCACCGGGCACGGTCTCAGGCGAGGCCGGGGCTCGGAAGTTGAGTATGTTGTCTGAAATCAAATCCCCCACCAGGATTTTGGTCACCGCCAGCGGCAGCCGCAACGCGGCCGACACCTCGGCCACCGAGAGCGGCAGCCGGCACAACCGGACGATTTCCGTGTACTCCGGTTCGACACGTCGCAGTGGCGGCGCCGCATTGGGCACCACTACCACCGTGAGCATGTCCAGATCATGTCCCGCGCCCATGGTTCGGCCACCGGTCCGCGCGTACGGGCGTACGAGCGGACCGGCCGCGTCATCGAACCACTGTTCCCCCGGCCCCGGCATCATGACAGTCGGGGGTTGCCTTGTCCGGCCAGGTTCTGGCGGGGCGTGGTGGACAGGTAGTTGCCGACGCGCTGGACGGTCAGGTTCATCTCGTAGGCGACCATGCCGAGGTTGGCTTGTTCGGTGGCCTGCAGCGCTAAGCAGGCGTGGCTGCCAGCGGCGGTCACGAACAGGACCGCGCGCTCGAGTTCGATGACCGCCTGGCGGACGCCGCCGCCGTCGAATCGTCCACCCGCACTGCGCGCCAACCCGTAGAGGGTGGAGGACATGGCACCGAAGTGCTCCGCGTCCTCGCGGCTCATGGCGGAGGAGCGGCCCAGCAGCAGCCCGTCGGTGGAATGCACCACCGCGTGACGGACGCCCGCGAGCCGGTCGACCAGATCATCGAGTAGCCAGTTGAGATCACCAGCGTTTGAGGTGGTCACCGTCGCCTTCCTGTCGTTCCGATGCTCGTTCGTATATTGCCTGCGACTCGGACGCGAAAGAACCCGGGTCGGCCTGGCGACCCTGCCTGGTTCCGTTCTCGATGGCGGAGAACAGGTCTCGGGCCTGCTCGGCCGTCCGGTTGGCCGGAACCGCCGACTCGGGGGTCGACTGCTCCTGCGCCAATTCCGGTGCGAGACTTGCCTGCCGGCGCCGACGCGGGAGCGCGGGCCGGATGTCGGAGCCAGTGTAATGGGAACGTCCGAAATCGCGACCCCGGAAACCGTTCTCGGCCGGCGGCGCCTGCTCGGCCGGCGGCTCGGGCCGTGGATTGGTCGGCGGGTCGAACGGCGTCGCCGCACCGAAGGACATGACCGGCGGGACGAACGACCCGGTCGACGGCCCGAACGGCTCCGGCTGGGGTGCGGGCGGCGCGACGGGCGCGGCCGGGGCGATCGGCGGCGCGGCGGGCGGCTGCGGTGCGGCCGGACGCTCATAGGACTCGTAACCGACGATGGGCAGCTCGTAGTTCGAGATCATCGACGCCGGTGTGGCCGGGGCCGCGGGCAGCTGCGGCAACGCCGCCACGGCCAGGGCCGCCGCCGAGGGCTCCCCGTAGCCCACGCCGGCACCGGTGGGGGCGTCCAGTTGTCTTGTCACGACCGGGATTTCACCGGTGCGGCTGGAGGCGGCCACGGTGAGGCTGGTGGGCACCAGCACGATGGCGCGCACGCCGCCGTAGTCGGATTCGGTGAGCCGCACCGAGATGCCGTTGCGCGCGGCCAGCTGGGCGACCACGAAGCGGCCCAGGCGGAAGTCGTCGGGCAGCATGCTGGCACCGAAATCCGGTGCGTCGCGCAGGATCTCGTTGATCCGCGCGAACTCGTCCTCGGGCATGCCCATGCCCTGGTCGATGACCTCGATGGCCACGCCCTTGCCGACGATATTGCCGCGCACCTCCACCTGCGACTGCGGCGGGGAGAAGTGGGCGGCATTGTCGACCAGCTCGGCGAGCAGGTGCACGAGGTCGGCCACGGCGCTGCCCGCGATGGCCACCTCCGGCAGCCGGGCAATCTTGACGCGGGTGTAGTCGAGGGTCTCGCCGACGCTGGAGCGCACGATCTCCAGCAGCTGCACGGGATTTCGCCACTGCCGTCCGGGCTGACCGCCCGCGAGAATGATCAGGTTCTCGGCGTTGCGGCGCTCGCGGGTGGCGAGGTGATCGAGGCGGAAGTAGATGTCCAGCAGCGCCGGATCCTCCTGCTGCGACTCCGCGGCGTCGAGGATCTCCAGCTGCCGATGCACGATGACCTGGCTGCGGTGGGCGATATTGAGGAACATCGCCTTGACGCCCTCACGGGTGCGGGCTTCGGTGATGGCGGCGGACACGGCGGAGGCGTGCGCGTGGTTGAACGCCTTTGCCACCTGGCCGATCTCGTCCGAGCCGAAGTCCAGCACGGCCGCGGCCGCGACCGGGTCCACCGGCTTGCCCTCGCGCAGCTGCGCCATGATCTCCGGCAGGCCCTCGTCGGCCAGCGCGAGGGTGTCGTTGCGCAAACCCTTGAGGCGGCGGATGATCCGATTGGCCAGCACCAGCGAGACCGCGAACGCGAGCGCCGAGACCGCAAGCATGCCGCCACCCGCGAGCGCGGAGTCACGGGCATTGCGGTCACCCTCGGCGGCGGCCAACGCCTCGTTGTGCTTGCTCATCTCCTCCCACAGGTGCAGGACCTGGGTGTTGAGCCGATTGACGGTGTCGCGCCATTCCTGCGGAGTGAAGGTGATCGGCGCCTGCTGCGGCGCGACACCGGGCTTGCTGGGCGGAGTCGTGATCGGATCCAGCGCCCGCGAGATGAGCGTGTTCTCCATCATGACGATCTTCGTCCAGTCGGGATCGTTCATGAGGGCCTGCATGTCCTTGTCGCCGGTGCCTCCGTCACCACCGGCCAGGACGCCCAGGTTCACACGGTATGTGCCTGCCACGCGGGAGAATTCGATGGCCAGCTCGGGCGGCAGCGTACCGCCGGCCAGCAGCACCTCGGCCGCGGCGGCCTCGCGGGAGAGCATGTCGGAGGACTGCACGACCTGCAGGCCGTTGGCGACCTCGAGGGCCACCTCGGAGGTCGGCGCGTTGTCGGCGACCATGCGGGTGCCGATCCACACGACCTCGAGCAGCTTGCCGTAGAAGTAGTAGACGTCCGAGACGGCGATGGCATTGGAGTCGATCTGCGTGCGCAAACCGGACAGCTGGTTACCGAGGGTGTACACGCCGCCGACATTGTCGCCGATGCCCGAGGGGCCGAGCTTGGCCATGGTCGGGGCGATCGTCGCCAGGCCCTGGAACGCCTTGTCGAGCCGAACTCGCGCCTGCGCCAACGCCTTCGGATTCGCGTCGTCGCTGCCGCTCATCTGGGCCATCGACAGCTGACGTTCCTGCTGGACGGCCTCGATCAACTCCATGGAAACCGGGTTCGCGTCCTTCAACGCGTTCGCCCAGTCCCGTGCGTGCTTGCCCTCGACCACCAGGTAACCCGCGCCACCCACTCCGATCGCGAGCAGCGCCAGGCTCGGGACGAGTGCGATGGCGAGCACGCGGGTTCGGACCCCGAGCCTCGCTCTGAACATCGGGCAAAGGTAACGGGACGTAGGTCACATACGCCCCACGGGTTCCGTTGAGCGGGACTGAGATTGACGAAGCGATTCATGTATGCATGCGGTGACGCGGAGCCGCCGACAGGAACGAGCCCACCCGCTGCACGGTGAGGTTCATTTCGTAGGCGACCATGCCCAGGTTGGCGTCCGGGCCGGACTGCAGAGCCAGGCAGGCGTTCGCGCCCGCGGCGGTGACGAACAGGACCGCACGATCGAGTTCGATGACGGCCTGCCGCACCCCGCCCGCGTCGAATCGGTGTCCGGCACTGCGCGATAGGCCGAACAGGGTGGAGGACATGGCGCAGAAGTGTTCGGCGTCCTCACGGCTCATCCCGGCCGAGCGGCCCAGCAGCAGCCCGTCGGTGGAATGCACCACCACGTGCCGCACGCCCGCGAGTTTGTCGACGAGATCGTCGAGGAGCCAGTCGAGGTCACCAGCGTGGGAGGTGTTCACCGTCGCCTTCCTGTCGGAATGGACCGGCCGGGGGCAGGCCGGGATCGGCCAGCCGCCCTTGCCGGGTGCCGTTCTCGATGGCCGAGAACAGGTCTCGCGCCTGCGCGGCGCTGCTTTCGCCGGACGGCGCGGGGGAGGATTCCCCGGCGGTCGGCTCGGCCAATTCGGGTGCCAGGTTCTCCTGGCGGCGTCGGCGCGGCAGTTGCGGCCGCTCATCGACCGGGTCGTCCGGTTCGGCGACCGGCTCGGGCGGCATCTCCGGTCGCGGACGGCGAGGCGCGGTCGCGGCGGCGATCTCGTGCGCGCCGGTATGGTGCGCGGCCCAGGCATCGAAGCTCGCGGCGGACTCGGTGCGGATCGCGGGTGCGAGGGCGGCGGTTTCGAGGGCAGCAGGCTCGAAACCGGTGTCGCGCTGCGGCACCCGCCCGTAGTTCCTGGTGTCGGCGACGCTCAGCTCGCCCTCGATCACGGAGGACGGGATCAGCACGATCGCCCGCACGCCGCCGTAATCGGAGTCCGACAGGCGCACCGAGATCCCGTGCCGGGCGGCCAGCCGCGACACCACGAACAGCCCCAGACGCGAATCCGTCGACATGCTGGTGACGGCGAAATCCGGTGGGGCGCCGAGCAGAGTGTTCAACCGCTCCAGATCCTCGGGTGGGATGCCCATGCCCTGATCGCCGATCTCGACG
Organism: Nocardia sp. NPDC004722; assembly: GCF_053601505.1. NCBI lineage: Bacteria > Bacillati > Actinomycetota > Actinomycetes > Mycobacteriales > Nocardiaceae > Nocardia > Nocardia sp. NPDC004722. The sequence goes on along the minus strand of NZ_JBSGBY010000463.1, from coordinate 1,753 downwards.
GCCACCCCGCGGCCCACCGACGCCCCGGAGATCTCCACCCGCGACTGCGGCGGGGAGAAACTCGCCGCATTGTCGATCAGTTCGGCCAGCAGGTGGATGACGTCGGCGACGGCCAGGCCCGCGATGAAAGCCGAAGGCAGGCGACCGGTTCGGACCCGGGTGTAGTCGGCGGTCTCGCCGACCGCGCTACGCACCAGCTCGAGCAGCGGGACCGGATTGCGCCACTGCCGACCCGGCTGCCCGCCCGCGAGAATGATCAGGTTCTCGGCATTACGGCGCTCACGCGTCGCGAGGTGATCGAGACGGAAGTAGATGTCCAGCAGCGCCGGATCCTCCTGCTGCGACTCCGCGGCGTCGAGGATCTCCAGCTGCCGATGCACCACCACCTGGCTGCGGTGGGCGATATTGAGGAAGACCGCCTTCACGCCCTCGCGGGTGCGGGCCTCGGTCACCGCGGCCGCGACGGCGGTCGCGTGCGCGTGTCCGAAAGCCTCGGCCACCTGACCGATCTCGTCCCGGCCGAAGTCCAGGGCGGGCGCCCGCACGTCGATGTCGAGGTGTTCGCCCGCGGCCAGCCGCCGCATCGTGTCGGGCAGCTGCTCGTCGGCGAGGGCGAGGGTGCGGTCGCGCAAACGCCGGAGCCTGCGGATGATCCGGTTGGCCAGGGCCAGCGCGACCAGAATCGCGATCACGCCGACCACCACCATGCCCGCCCCGGCCCACAACGAGTTGCGGGCGGTGTCGGAGGCTGCGGAGCTGGCCAGGTGCTGTGCCTCGTTGTTCTCCGATTGCCACAGATCCGCCAGCCCGCGGGTGACCTCGTCGGAGCTGCGCTGCCAGTCGGCCACCGAGATCGGAAGCGGCTGCGGGGCGGACCGTTTCGTCGCGGTGTCGGTCTGCGGCAGGGTGCGCTGGGCGAGCACGGGCTCGATCACGCCGAGACGCTGCCACGCCGGGCTGGCGACCAGCGCCTTCGCCGCCGCGGACTGCTGCTCGTCCCGCGCGGCGACGATGGCGTCGACCCGCGTGCGGTAATAGCCGACCAGACTGAGGTATTCGTTGCCGAGCTCGGGGGAGAGGTCGTCGCCGTCGATCAGTGACGCGCCGAGGGCATAGGCGCGGCTCATGGCCTCGAGGCTGTGCAGGATATCGGCCGCCTGGGTCAGTTCCACCGTGGTCGCGGCGTCGGGTGCGGTCTTCTCCGCGACCTCCACGCCCGCCATCACGCTCTCCGGAATCCGGTTGTAGAAGGCGTAGGCGTCGGCGAGGGGCACGGTGCCCGCGTCCACGCCGCTGCGCAGTCCGGACAGCCGCTTCCCCACGTCGCTGATGGCGTCGGTGGCCTGCCCCATGGATTCCGGACCCATCCGGGTCAGCGCGGACTGGGTCGGTGCCAGGACGCGCAGTGCGCTGTCGAGCCGTTGCCGAGCCGTGGTCAGTTGCCGCACATCGATTTCCATGCCCGCCACCCGCCACAGCGTCAGCTGGCGTTCGCTCTGCACGGCCTCGATGAGTTCACGGGTCGGCGCGATACCGGCCTGCATTTCGTCGGCCCAGCCACGGGCCCGATGGGAGCGGTCCACCAGCGTTCCGGCCGCACCGACGCCGAGGATCACGAGCGCCAGACTGGGGACCAGCGCGATGGCCAGGATCCGGGTGCGGACCCCGAGCTTCGGAAAGCGCATCGCTGCAACGTAACTGCGGTCCGGCTGCACTGGCGTGGCGAGTCCTTTTGTGCGGGACGGGATTTGAC
>NZ_JBSGBY010000462.1:0-6982 GCF_053601505.1 Nocardia sp. NPDC004722 | reverse complement strand
GTCTCGGGAAGGTCCCGATGAACCTTCGGAGTAAGGCTTCCCTAACCAAAGAAAATCCTGAGTTTTTCGCCACCTGCCGGAATTGTGCGATATATGCTGGATCGCGACTCACACGTACGGCGGTTTTCGAGTTTTCGCTGGTAACCTCGTAGAACGGAGTACAAAGGCGTAGTAAAGCCCAGGGTCACCCCCCCGAAACGGGCAGTCGCTGCGCCCCGCGTGCTCCCGGTGTCCACGTTTGCAGGCGGGATATCGCTTCTCGAACTACCGTTCGGGCGATGTCCGTGACGAAGCACCACCATCCATAGTGATCACTGCAGCATCGGGGAGCAGGCAATGGCCGAGGAACTCGACGACATCGGCCGCGAAACAGCGGCGATGATGAGGCAAATGTTGCAGCTGGCGACACTTGTCGCGCTGCGAACCCGGGAACGTGGCCAGAAGGAAGCGGAAGCCCGCGTCAAGGTCACCGAGGCCCGGCAGAAGGAATCCCGTGAGCGTGTGCTCCGTGAGGCCGCGGATGCCAAGGCCAAGGACCCACGCAACCGCGAACTTTCCCGTCTGATCGACAAGCCGACCTTGGAAAAGGGTGTGTCCCTTGAAAAGGACCGCTTCGCGGCTCAGGCGGAGGCCACCCGGATGGCAGCGACACAGGCGGCGATGAACAAGGGTCTCGTCCGCCACGACTCGGTAGAACGCCGGCAGGCACTCGCCCAGCATCTCAATCGCATGGGCATCTCACCCGAATTGGCTTCTGTGCGCATGCTTATGGAGGTCGGTCAGGCGCAGTCCGCGTCCGAGGCCGTCCGCGCCCGGGAGCAGGAGGCCGCCGCCGCGCAGCGTCGGCAGCGTGAGCAGGAAGCCAGGGCACGGGAACGCGAAGCGGTGGTGCGCACCCTCGGTTAGGTTTCCAGCATCGGTCGTATTGTGGCGGAACGCAATTCATTTGCCTTCCGCCACAACGCGTTTCAGGGCCGAATCGGTATCGGCCCGAGTCTCAGATGCGGAAGTCGCCCATGCTCGGATCGCTGAAGAGCCCGTGCTGGGGAGACTTCAACGGCAGCGGGGTCAGCATGTCCTTGTGGCCGTTGCGCACACTGCAGTACTTGAACGGCCCCTTCGGGTCGAACAGCTTGGCCATGTGCATGTCCGCGTGATCCAGGAACCACACGCTCAGACCGGTTTTGCCCTCGAGCCGGTAGTACTCCCAGGACCGCCACATGGCATCCATACGCGCCACCGCCTCGGCGTGCTTCCACCATTCCGGGCACCAGACGGTGTCGCTGATGTCGGTGACCTGCCTGCGGTAGACGAGACTCAGGTAGTTCTCGACGAACTCGACCACGCTGGCATAGACCATGGGTTCCTGTTCCTGGTCGCTCACAGTCCCTTGACCTCCTCAATCGTTGCCGAGTCCGCAGCCGCCTTGGTCACCGGCAGATACAGTTGCTGCTTCTGCTGGCGGATCAGTTCGTCCACATTGGTCGTCTCCGGAGCCTGGGGCTCATGGTTCTTGATGGAGCGGGCCACCGCGGACTCGTACTCGCCCTCCCACCACGGCACCGTGCGGACCAGTACCGCGGGTGTCGCCGAGGAGAACAGCACGGCGCGCCCGCGCGGCAGCGTCGCGAGGGCGTGCACATTGAAGGTACGCGAGGAACCCAGCGACCTCGAATAGCTCTTGCCGCCAGAGGATTCCGACACCGACTGCGAGATCGAGTCGTAGTCGCCGATGGCTTCGGAGCGTTCCTGCAGGAACTTGATGTCGTCGATGCCGCTGCCGAGGACCTTGATATTGGCCGCGCCCCACAGCGCTTCCATGCCGTCGACGCCCCAGCAGCGCGCGCCCTGGGCCCAGGATTGCAGCACCGTCATCACCACGATGCCGCGCGAGCCGAAGTGGCTGTACTGCTTGGGCAGATCGCGCCAGCGCACCACGTTGGCGGCCTCGTCGAGGACCGCCAGCAGCGGCACCGGCAGCCGTCCGCGCGGCGAGCGCGCGGCGGTGCGCATGGCGACGTCGATGACGGCCTCGGTCAGCGCGCTCACCAGCGGCGCGGCCGAGCCGCGACCCTCGAGCGAGAGGCTGTAGAGGGTGCCGTTGCGGTAGATGAACTCCAGTTCGTCGAACTGGACGCGGCCGCCGCCCTGCATGATCCACGGGTGCACGTTGGACAGTTGCAGGCAGCGGATCATCTTCTTGGCCGTGCCGAAAACGCCGCTGCGCGTGCGTGGATCGACGTTGTACTGCTGGGCCAGGCCCGAGGCCATGAAGCCGCGGCCCGCGGCGCGCAGGAACTGGATGGGCTGCGTGTTGAGCGGGTCGGTGACCCAGTCCCACACCTGCGTGATGGGCTGCCCCTCGATCGCGGCGGCCAGGAACAGCGCCGCGAGGAGGTCTTCGGCCTCCTGGTCGAAGAAGCTGTCGGAGGAGGACTGCACGGTGCCGGAGCCGCCGTCACTGTCGGCGAAGTGACCCGCCAGGCGCGCCGCCCGCATCTCCGAGCCTTCGCTGTGCGGGTCGACCCAGGCCAGCGGATCCCAGTACCAGTTGCGGGCCTGGTCGCTCTGATTGTTCATGTCGACCGCGATGTCCTGCGGGTCGAAGATGAAGATCGGAGAACCCTTGGCGGCCCGGACATCCCGGGTGGCGTCGACCACGTCGCGCTTGTTGGAGGTGACGAGGGTGGCCCCGATGGCCGAGAGGATCGCGGGGATCACCCGGGAGGTGGTCTTGCCCTGGCGCGGGCCCCAGATGTCGACGTGCAGGTCCTCATAAGAGCCGTAGAGCATTTCGTTGTCGGCCACCGACATGCCGATCGGGATGCCGGGGACCACGACCTCGCCGGGCTGCATGAGCGAGGCGGGAACGTAGGGCTCGCCGGTGATCTCGTGCTTCACCAGCCGCACGCCCAGCTGTTCGGCCTTCTCGGCGACGCCCGCGGCCTTGAGCGATTTGATCGCGCCGCCCGAACCCATGTAATCGGCCTTGTCGTCGACCGCTAGTCGCCCCTTGCCCGCGTTGGCCTTCTGCCGCCGTTTGAACAGCTGCCAGGCCACGCCCGCCAGCACGATGATGGCGATTATCACCCCGGCCCAGCCCGGCCAGTGCAGCTCGCCCTTGATCATGTTGACGACGATGGAGATCGGGTTGATCGGCATCTTCTGGCGCGGGTGGGACAGCATATTGCCCACTTGGACCGACACCCACAGGGTTCCGAAGATCGCGAAACCGGCGTAGATGAGGTGCAGGGTGGTGTCGGGACCGGGATCAGCCGGGTCCTTCACCGGTGCTTTCGCCATCTCTATCCTCCTGGGATGACCTGTAAGTCGTTACCGCTCAACGAAATTCGTCCAGCAGCCAGCCGCCGGTAGTGCCACGCACGACCGTGGCGACGACCGTGGCCGGGGGTAGCGGTTCGCGCTTGCCGTCCGGGTAGACGACCGTCTGCTCGATGCCGATCTTGTACTGCTGCCGGTTCGGGTCGGCGCCGGTGGGCGCCTTCTCACCGGAGGCGAACGCGAAGGCCTCGACGTGGGCACCCGCCTTGGCCCAGTCCGTCCAGCGCAGGGTCGGCCGTGGCGTATCCACGCTGGTGGACGGGGTATCCAGGGTACGGATCAGACTGGGTCCCAGCCACTTCCGGGCACGCTGCAGGGCCGCGCCCTCCGATTCGGTGGCGGGGTACCAGGTGTAGATCTGTTCCAGCGCGGTGACCGCGACACCGTCGGGGGTGGTCGGGTCGGGCGCGGGCGCCTGTTCCAGCAGCCGAGTGGTGGACGTGGGCGGTTGCGCGACCGTCGATTTCGAGCCACCGCCGGTCGAGTTGCCGCCACACGCGGTGGCCAGCATCGCGACGCTCAGCACAACCATCACCACCTGCGAAGGGCCTGCCTTCCAGGCTAGTCGCCGGAGTCCGGTCATGTGCCGCGCTTGGCGTCGGACAGGGTTTCCACCAGGGTGCGGTTCATCTCCGCGGCGGCGGCAAGCTGCTGTTGCAGCAGGGCGACCTTGCGCCGCAGGGCGATCGCGTCCATGCGTTCGAGGCCGGGGCTTTCCGCCGCGCGCACCCAGTTGCGCACCGAATTGGTGTGCACACCGATCTGCTCGGCCACCACCCGGCAGGCCTCCGACTCCGACCGGAGCTTTCCGGTCAGGGCGATGACCTGCTCGACGGCGGCCTGGCGGACCTCCGGCGACACTCTTCGATACGACCGGTGCGGCATCATGCGGCGCTCCCCTCGTCCGGGCCGCGGCGTGCGGTGGTTTCGGTGAATTCGCTGAAACGCTGGTTGGTGTCGTGGATTCCGCTCTCCTTCTCCGAAAGCGTGAACTCCATGTGGAACGGGATCCCGGGCCGGCGGTCCTCGCCGATCTTGAGCAGGAACTTGCCGGTGCCGGGCGCGGGCGGGCGTTGCTGGCCCGGTTTGAGCGCCTCGCCGGTGAGCGCCTGCGGCGCGGACCAACTGGTCACCATCTCCTCCTCGGCGGACGTGAACGGCACGGTGGAATCCAGGCGCGAGATCTCCTCGGCGGGCAGCGCGCCGAAGATCTTGGCGCGCGCGCGTTCCAGGAAGCCGAGTGCCTTGGCGATGGCGGCCTCGGAGCCCAGTGCCTGGAGGTCCTTGATGGTGTGGCTGATCATGATGAGCGAGGTGGCGATGCCGCGCTGCAATCGGGTGAGCTCGTCGACACGGTCGACCATGAAGTCGCCCAGGCCCAGCACCTGCCACAGCTCGTCCATCACGACCTGGAAGTAGCGCTGCGGGCCCATGTTCGCGTCGGCGAGCACGTGCGCGGCCTCGACGGAGGCGAAACCGTCGGCCCAGCAGGCCAGCATGACGGCGGCCTTGAGTTTCTTGTCGCCGGTGGGGATGTGGGAGACGTCGATGCAGACCGCGGTGGCGTTGGTGTCGATGGGGGTGGTGGTCTGGCCGTTGAAGACCGCGCCGAACGGACCCTGGGTCAGGGCGCGCAGCGAACGGCGCAGACCCTTGATGGCCTCGTGGTACTCGTCCGGATTGTCCGCTCCCGCATCGAGTTGCAGCTCGTCGCCGCCCGCCACCACGATGTCGAGGAGATCCTCCACGATGGGGGGCTGGTCCGGGGTGAAGCCGCTGCCCTCGCGGTAGAGGATGCGCAGGGCGGTGGCGATGAGGGTCTCCTCGAAGTCGCGCACGCGCGCGCCGCGCACCAGTTCCACCAGGCCCGCCATCAGGGTGACCTGGCGGGCGCGCATCTCCTGCATCACCTGGGTCTGCAACTCGGGCAGTTCTTCCAGCAGCGGCACGATCGAACCCAGCACACCGGCGGCGAGCGGGTTGAGTTTGCCGTGGCCGTAACCGAGGTCGATGACCTGGCCGCCGACCATCTCCACCAGTTTGCGGTAGTCGGGCTTGACGTCGGCGAGGATCAGCGGCGTGATGCCCTGCGCGACACCGCCGAGCACGATGCGGCGCACCAGCGAGGACTTGCCGAAACCGTTGAGGCCCAGCACGAACAGGCTCGGCGCGGTGATGAAGCTGCCACGCATGAACCAGTTCATCGGGTCGAAGCAGACCGGCGCTCCGGTGTGCAGATGCGAACCCAGCGGGGTGCCGATGAGCGGCGCGCCCGCGCCGACCGACCACGGCCACAATCCCGCGACCTGTGCGGTGGTCGCCCGGTACTCCACCGGCCGCCCCACCACGTTCATCCGCCCGCCGCCCGCGCCGATATACCCGCGATCGGTGAGTTGCGCGGTGGTGCGGTCGAATTCGTCGAAGCTGCCGTACTCCATCCGCTCCGCGCGCGCCGCGAAATTCCGCCGCCGCAGATCGTCGGTATGCAACCGGAACGTCGCCCACGCCGCCTTGATCCCATTGCCCTCGCGCGCGGTGACCTCGAGCTTCGCGCGAGTCGAGTCGTCGAGCAGCTTCGGCCCGCTCTGCTTCTTCTTGGCCGCAGCCCGCCGCGCCGCCACCCGCTTGGCCGCGGCCTCCCGATCGGCCTGCTCGGTCGCCTTGTCCCGCTTGCCCTTCCGCCCGCTCTTCGGCTCGGCGGCAGCCTGGTCGGGACGGCCGTTGCGGGTGGGCCGATTCCGCGCCGGTCGCTCGCCCGGCTCACCCTCGGGCCGCGCCGGTCGCGCCCGCCCCGGCGACCCGGCGCGCCCACCCAGATGGACCCGATCCGCGTCGGTGGGCCGACCACGCCCTTCCGCCGCCCGCCCACGCCGCTCGGCTTCGCGCCCACGGCCTTCGGAATCGCGCCCGCGTCCGTCGGCCTCCCGCGTGCGGCCATCGGTTTCGCGTGCGCGCCGCACTCGCCCGTCGGCCTCGCGGCCTCGACCCTCGAATTCGCCACCGCGGCCTTCGGGATCGGCGCGGCGTTCGCGCTGCGGTCGCCGCCCGGCCTCGCCGCTCTCCCCCGCCGTCTCGCGACTTCGCCTGCGCTCCACGCGATCCCCCTCGCTCGCTTCCGCCGGACGCCGCTTCTTCACCGGACGCTCGACGACGTGCTCCCCCTCGAGCACCGCCGCCCCGGCCCGCAACGCATCCCCCGGCCCCGCCTCGGCCCGGATCGCGATCTCCCGGCCCGTCCCCTCGGGCGCGGCGGATTCCGTGATGCCACTGGGCGGTTCGAGCGCGGGCAGCGCCGGACGTCGCCGCTTCACCGGCGCGCTGACCGCCTCGTCGGCACCGGCCGACGACAGCGACGCGCCCGACATGTCAGCGGACCCGTTCGGCGAGACCGACTGCTCGGTCCGTCCGCGCGACTCCTCACGCGATGCCGCAAGGGATTCCGCGCCCGATACACCCGATTCGCCCGGTGCCCCGGGAACCGATTCCGTGCGCGGCACAGCAATGTGGTCCGCATCCGGCGTGCGGCTCGAGCCCCCGGGCAACCCGTCCGACTCCGTACGCGAGGCCGCCAGGTGTTCCCGTCCCAGCACAGCGGATTCCGCACGCGCCCCGGCCTGCGACGCGGGGTCCGATTCGCCAC
>NZ_JBSGBY010000461.1:0-6989 GCF_053601505.1 Nocardia sp. NPDC004722 | reverse complement strand
GAAGAACTGGGACCCGACCTCGCCACCGCTGAACTCGCCCGAGGAGTCACGGCGAATGTCCTCGGCCCGGTAGCGCTGGTGCCGCAGGGCGCCGGACACGGCGACGGTCACCTGCTGCAGCAGCTCGGCCACGCTGGTGTCGTGCCCGACCCGCAGCCGCAGCGGCACGATGTTGGAGGCGGCGCCGCCGGAGCGACGCATGATCGCGGTCGTACGCGCGGTCACCGGCAGGCTGAGGATGACGTCCTCGCTGCCGGTCCACTGCGCGAGGTAGGCGGCGAAACCGGCGATCAGCAGTCCGGCGGGCGAGGATTCGTGGCGGGCGACAGCCGCGTCCAGCAGCGAAGCCTGATCCTCGTTCAGCGCACCGGTGGCGATCCGGTTCACGGCGGCGGGCGGGGCGGACCGCCCGACCAGGCTGGTGCCGTCCTCGAGCCCGGCGACGCGCTCGGCCCAGTACTCCTTGTCGGCCTTGAAGCGGCTCGACTCGCGATAGGCGAACTCCTGCTCGACCAGGGTCGGCAGATCGGTCAGCTTGTGCGGCGCGGGCTCGACCCCGTTCACATACGCCGTGTACAGCTCGGCGGTGCGGGTCAGGTAGGTGACCGCGCCGAACCCGTCCAGCACGATGTGATGGATCCGGGCATACCAGTAGTAATGCGCGTCACCCAGTTTCACCATGGCCGTCTTGATCAGACGGTCCCGGGTCAGATCCAGCGGGGTGCTGTACTCGGCGCGCATCCACTCCTGGGCGGCCGCGGCCGGATCGGCCGCACCGCTCAGATCGACGTGGTAGATGGTGCGATCCAGCGAGTGGTCGACCATCTGCATGGGCTCACCGTCGCGTTCGACGATGCGCAGGAAGCCGGACCCGAACTCCTCGGAGCTCTTGACCATGGCGCGCTCGAGCAACTCGATGTCGAGTTCGCCGCGCAGCTCCACGTACTGAGCGATATTGATCGGTACCTGCGGGTCCAGGTGCTGGGAGTACCAGATACCGAGCTGCGCGGGCGAGAGCGGAAACAGATCGCCCGACCCCGGTGCGATTTCGCTTCCAGCTTCGCCGTTGCTGCCGAAATCCAGCCGGTTCAACCCAAACCTCGCTTCCGAACACCGCTACGCGCAGCGTTCCCCGCCGAAAACCCGAACAGGACGCCACAGCCGCTTCAGCGTGGCGTCCAGTGTTCGGGGCTCACTTCACCGTAAATTGAGACTCCCTGGGGTATCCCCCCAGCTGGCCGATCTTGTTACATGGGCACGACCACACCCACCGGCGGTTGCCGGGTCACAGTCGCGATTCTGGTGACGGACACTCGATCCAATCTACCGTCAGCGCGCAACCCGTTACCAGAAAGGGCCATAGCCCTTAGCTATCATCGCATTTCGGCCATTCAGCCAGTGATATGCGACCTATCGCGTGCAGGATCGTACAGGTGCGACTGGGCGCAGTTCACCGATTCGGCAAGGGCGCTTCCCACCAGGATCACGGCGGCTTGCCGCAGGTCGGCGGCCTCGACCCGGTCCGCGATATCGGCCAGCGTGCCCCGCAGGACCTGCTGCCGCGGCTGGGTCGCCCGGTAGACGACCGCGACCGGGCAGTCCGCGCCGTAGTCCGGAATCAGCTCCTGCGCGAGGGTCCGGATGCGGGTGATGGCGAGATGCAGGATCAGGGTCGCCCGGGTGCGGGCGAAGTTGGCCAGCGACTCCGATTCGGGCATGACGGTCGAACGGGCCTGTGTGCGAGTCAACACCACGGACTGCACCTGCTCGGGCACGGTCAGCTCAGCGCCCAGCAACGCGGCGGCCGCGGCGTAGGCCGGAACGCCCGGCGTCACGTCCCACACCGTCGGCTCGGTGTCCGCGTCGCCCTGCAGATCCCGCCCGGAGATGGCGGTGGCCGTGACCTGGACCTGATTGCCCTCGAGCTTCAGCTCGGCCAGCACGTGGACCTTCTTGGTGGTGACCTTCTCGCCGCCGTCGCCGCGCGGGTCGGGCACCTGGATCGACAGCGCCGGGTCGGCGTCGGGGGTGACCGGCACGAAGCCCTCGAGGATGACCGCGCCCGTGGTCGTCACGCCGGTGCCGCCGGAACCGCCGGAGCCGTCGGACTTGTCGGTGGGCGGGCCGAAGACCTGCAGACCCTGGATATTGAACATGCGGCCGAGTTCGGCCGGTTCGATGCGGACCCGCGAGAGCACCTCGTCCACCGGCACCCGGCCCACATTGCCGTCGATGAGATTGCGCATCGACACGTGCGCACCCCACAGATTCGCCTCGACGGTGATCTGACCGGGGATATCGGGCCGCAGCACCCGGGCGCGGACGTCCATGCCGCGGTACACGCCGTCGAGCGCCTGGGTCACGAACGGATGCCCGATCGACTCGTGGAAGGTGATCTCCGGGTCGGCACTCAGGTCCGAGCCGGTCCGCAGCAGGCGCGACACCCGGTACTCGGAGTAGGCCGCGACCCCGAAATCGAGCAGCACGGCCAGCCCTGCCAAGCAGAGCAATCCGATGAGGAGCCTCCGGAAACGCATAGCCTGCACCCTAGTCGGGGGAAGGGTCGTTACCGACGGTCGCGGTACGACACGGGCAGGTCGCGGACCGGTGAAATGGAGATGAAGAGGGAGTAGACCGGACCAGTCGGTTGCCTCGCTGGCCACAGATACGAGCCTGTCGGTCCCGACACGCTAATGTAGGCAGCGATTACCTGTGATGACCTGCATGGGGTAGTGGCCGACAGTGCGGTAGCCACACACATGCCAGATGGGATGGAGGGCCCCCATGGAGCTGCTCCTGCTGACCTCCGACCCCAACCCCGAGGCGGTGCTGCCCTCGCTCGCGTTGCTGCCGCATCACGTGCGGCCCGCGCCGACCGAGGTGGCGTCCCTGCTCGAGGCCGGTTCCGCCGATGTCGCGCTGGTGGACGCCCGCACCGACCTGGCCGCCGCGCGCGGCCTGTGTCGTTTGCTGGGCAGCACCGGCTCCTCGGTGCCGGTGGTGGCGGTGCTGACCGAGGGCGGTCTGGTCGCCGTCAACGCGGACTGGGGCCTGGACGACATCCTGCTGCCGGGCACCGGACCCGCCGAGCTGGATGCCCGGCTGCGACTGCTGGTGGCCCGCAACGGCGGTGTCGCCAGCCCGGAGAACACCGGCAAGATCACCCTGGGCGAGTTGGTGATCGACGAGGGCACCTATACCGCCCGCCTGCGCGGTCGCCCGCTCGACCTGACCTACAAGGAGTTCGAGCTCCTCAAGTACCTGGCCCAGCACGCCGGGCGGGTCTTCACCCGCGCGCAGCTGTTGCAGGAGGTCTGGGGCTACGACTTCTTCGGCGGCACCCGCACCGTGGACGTGCACGTGCGACGGCTGCGCGCCAAGCTCGGCAGCGAGTACGAATCGCTGATCGGCACGGTCCGCAATGTCGGCTACAAGGCGGTGCGCCCGGCGCGCACCGCGGGCAAGGGCGAGGCGGTCACCTTCCCCGACGCCGAGGGCGACGACTCCGAACTGACGACGGCGAACGGCACGATCTGATGACTTCCTGGACCGACCGGCTGCCCCTCGAGACGGCCGGGGAGGTGCGGGCGGTGCTGGAGCGGGCCACGGCGGCCGACGGGGTCGCCCCGGTCTCGGAGCAGGCCGTGCTGTCGCTCGGAAACGATTCTCCCGCACGCCATCTGGTGGACATCCGGGACGGCGTGGTGGCCGGGTACGCGAATCTCGTTCCCGCGCACGGGGAGCACCCGGCGATGGCGGAGGTCGCGGTCGATCCGGCGCTGCGCGGGAAGGGTATCGGCGCTGGTCTGGTGGCTGCGGCCCTGGCCGCCGGAGGCCCGGACGCCCGGGTGTGGGCGCACGGTGATCTGCCGCCCGCGCAGGCCGTCGCCGCTCGGCTCGGCCTGTCCGTTTCGCGTGAATTGTGGCAAATGCGACGGGAATTGGCGAACTCTGAGCTACCTGAACTGATCGTGCCGGACGGTCTGGAACTGCGCACCTACGCGGGGCCTTCCGACGACGCCGAACTGCTGCGCGTGAACAACGCCGCCTTCTCCTGGCATCCCGAGCAAGGCGGCTGGACCGAGTCCGATATCGCGGCCCGCCGCGCCGAATCCTGGTTCGATCCCAAGGGCCTGTTCATCGCGACCGATCCGGCCGACCCGGCCCGCGTTCTCGGATTCCACTGGACGAAGGTGCATTCCGACGAGAACCCGCCGATCGGCGAGGTCTACGTGGTCGGCATCGACCCGCAGGCGCAGGGTCGCGGCCTCGGCCGGCTGCTCACCCTGGCGGGTCTGCACTACCTGAAGGACCGCGGCCTCGACGCCGTGCTGCTCTACACCGAGGGTGACAACACCGCGGCGGTGCACACCTACACCCGACTGGATTTCACTCGATTCCACATCGACGTGGCGTACTCCAGCGCGCCGTAAATTCCGCCCGGCAACAGTGCGGCTAATATCACACGACGTGCTCAGGAATCTGGGCGGTGTGTTCATCTGGCGTTCACCTACCCAGGTCCAACTGTCAACCAGCCGCCCCTACGTTGCAATTGGGCCGCGAACCGCTGCCCGGTGCGCTAGTTCGCAGCGAACAGCCGCCTTCGCGCCCGTCCGACCGTTGAGGGGTTGGACGTGCAACGTGATTCCCCCGGAGGAATTGGTGAATCTCAAGCGCAGCAGCGCCCTGCTCGGTGTGTTGGCCGCGGCCGGCGCCCTGACCCTGTCCGCGTGTGGCTCCGACAACAACGGCACCAACGGCGCCGCCAAGATCGACGTCGCCTGCGGTGGCAAGACCTCGCTCAAGGCCAGCGGCTCGACCGCCCAGAAGAACGCGATGGACCGTTTCGTCGCCGCCTACCAGGCCAACTGCTCGGGCGCCAAGCTCGACTACACCGGCTCGGGCTCGGGCGCCGGCGTGAACGACTTCATCGGCAACCAGACCGATTTCGCGGGTTCCGACTCGCCGCTGTCCGCCGAGAAGGGCGAGACCGACAAGGCCGCCGCCCGCTGCGCGAGCCCGGCGTGGAACCTGCCCGCCGTCTTCGGCCCGATCGCGGTCGCCTACAACGTCCCCGGCGTCGACAACCTGGTTCTCGACCCGCCGACCATCGCCAAGATCTTCTCCGGTGACATCACCACCTGGAACGACACCGCGATCAAGGCGCTGAACGCGAACAACGCGGACAAGCTGCCCTCGGACAAGATCGGCGTGATCTTCCGCTCCGACGAGTCGGGCACCACCGACAACTTCCAGAAGTACCTGACCGCCGCCGGCGGCTACACCAAGGGCGCGGGCAAGGCGTTCAACGGTGGCGTCGGTGAGGGCGTCAAGGGCTCGGACGGCACCTCGGCCGCGGTCGCGAACACCAAGTTCACCATCACCTACACCGAGTGGTCCTTCGCCAAGGCGCAGAAGCTGTCGAACGTGCGCGTGCTGACCACCGCCACCTCGAACGACCCGAAGCCGGTCGACCTGACCACCGAGACCGCCGCCAAGGCCGTCGACGCGGCCAAGGTCAAGGGCGAGGGCAACGACCTGGTCCTGGACAACAGCTCGATCTACAAGCCCACCACCGGTGGCGCGTACCCGATCATGCTGGCCACCTACGAGATCGTCTGCTCGAAGTACAGCGACGCCGACACCTCGAAGGCCGTCAAGGCGTTCCTGACCTCGGCGGTCGGCAACGGTCAGACCGGTCTGGCGGACGCGGGCTACGTGCCGCTGCCGGACGCGTTCAAGACCAAGCTCACCACCGCGATCAACGCCATTCAGTGATCGCCTGATCCGAAAAAACCACGATGACCGTGCACGACGAAGCTGCATCCTCGGGTCTGTCCGTTTCGACCGACCCGAGGGATGACCGTGCCCAAACGCCGGGGGATACTGCGCTGATGCCGACCGATCCCAGCACCAAACCGGCCGCGGGGCGCGGCGCACCCACCAAGTTCGGCGCGGAGTTCGCGTTCCGTTCGGCGGCCACGGCCGCCGGCGGGATCATCGTCGCCGCCATTGCCCTGATCGCATTGTTCTTGCTGATCAGGGCATGGCCCTCGATCATGGCGAACAAGTCGAACTTCTTCACCACCACCGAGTTCAACGTCAAGGACGACAACAACCTGCACTTCGGCATCAAGGACCTGTTCATGGTCACGGTGCTGAGCTCGTTGTTCGCCCTGGCGATCGCGGTGCCGATCGGTGTCGGTATCGCGCTGTTCCTGACGCAGTACTCACCGAAGGTGCTGGCGCGTCCGTTCTCGGCCATCGTGGACCTCCTGGCGGCGGTGCCGTCGATCGTGTTCGGTCTGTGGGGTTTCCTCGTCGTGGCTCCGAAGCTGAGCCCCTTCGAGGACTTCCTCAACAAGCACCTGAACTGGTTCTTCCTGTTCTCCGACGGCAATGTCAGCATCGCCGGCGGCGGCAATATCTTCACCGCGGGCGTGATTCTCGCGGTCATGATCCTGCCGATCATCACCTCGGTGAGCCGTGAGGTCTTCGGCCTCACCCCGCGCACGCACATCGAGGCGGCGCAGGCGCTGGGCGCGACCAAGTGGGAAGTGGTGCGGTTGACCGTGCTGCCCTTCGGCCGCTCGGGTGTGATCGCCGGTTCCATGCTCGGCCTGGGTCGCGCGCTCGGTGAGACCATCGCGGTCCTGATCGTGCTGCGCACCTCGACGAAGGCGGGAAGCTGGACGCTGTTCGACGGCGGCTACACCTTCGCCTCCCGAATCGCGGCCTCCGCTTCGGAATTCAGCTCCAAGCTGCCGACCGGCGCCTACATCGCCGCCGGTTTCGTGTTGTTCGCTCTGACGTTCGTCGTCAACGCACTGGCTCGGCTCGCGGCGGGCGGGAAGGTGAACGGATGACCGCCACACTCGACAAGCCGGTCAAGGCCCCGACCTTCCGGCACGTCAGCCCCGGCCGCCGAATCAAGAACAACATCGCCACCGGTGTGGTCTGGGCCTGCTTCGGCATCGCCCTGGTCCCGC
>NZ_JBSGBY010000460.1:0-6991 GCF_053601505.1 Nocardia sp. NPDC004722 | reverse complement strand
CCCGTTCCACGACACTGTCCGCAGCGCGGTCGGCGGATACGACAGCGCCCGCATATCCGATCTGGCCCGCCGTACCCGGGATCTGGTGCTCCGCTGAAAGGGCGGTGCCCCGGTCCGTTCAGACCGGGGCTCCGCCTTCGAATCAGGTTCGGGGACAACGTCCCCCGCGTGCTAGCGCTCGACGATCGCCACGACGCCCTGGCCGCCCGCGGCACAGATGGAGACCAGTGCGCGGCCGCCGCCCTTCTCCGCGAGGTGCTTGGCGGTCTGGGCGATGATGCGGCCGCCGGTGGCGGCGAACGGGTGGCCCGCGGCCAGCGAGGAACCGTTCACGTTGAGCTTGGAGCGGTCGATCGGGCCGAGCGCGCCGTCGAGGCCCAGGCGCTCCTTGCAGTACTGGTCGGACTCCCACGCCTGCAGGGTGGCCAGCACCACGGAGGCGAACGCCTCGTGGATCTCGTAGTAGTCGAAGTCCTGCAGCTTCAGGCCATTACGAGCCAGCATGCGCGGCACCGCGTAGGTGGGGGCCATCAGCAGGCCGTCGGGGCCGTGGATGTAGTCCACCGCGGCGACCTCGGAGTCGACCAGGTAGGCCAGCGGCTCCAGGTTGCGCGAGGCTGCCCACTCCTCGGAGCCCAGCAGCACCGCGGACGCGCCGTCGGTCAGCGGGGTGGAGTTGCCCGCGGTCATGGTGGCGTCACCCAGCTTGACGCCGAAGACCGGCTTCAGGGTCGACAGCTTCTCGATGGTCGAGCCCGGACGCAGGTTGTCGTCACGGGTCAGGCCGAGGAACGGGGTGATGAGGTCGTCCATGAAGCCGCGATCGTAGGCGGCGGCCATGTTCTTGTGCGACAGGAAGGCCAGCTCGTCCTGCGCCTCGCGGGAGATGCCGAATTCCTTGGCGGTGATGGCGGCGTGCTCGCCCATCGAAAGTCCGGTGCGCGGTTCGGCATTGCGCGGGATCTCGATGCCGACCATGGACGGACGCAGGCGGCCGACCAGCTTCACGTAGTCGGAGTTCTTCTTGGCGCGGTTGGCGTCGAGCATCCACTCGCGCATGCCCTCGCTGACGCCGATCGGCGCGTCGGAGGTGGTGTCGGTGCCGCCGCCGACGCCGTTCTCGAGGCGGCCCAGCGCGATGCCGTCGGCCACGGTGACGATGGACTGCAGACCGGTGCCGCAGGCGAGCTGCAGGTCGTGCGCGGCGGTGTAGGGCGAGAGGGTGGAGCCGAGCACGCTCTCGCGGATCATGCCGTGCTCGCCGACGCGCTTGAGCACCGCACCGCCGACGACCATGCCCAGGCGTTCGCCCTGCAGGCCGAAGCGGGAGACCAGGCCGTTCAGCGCGGCGGTGAACATGTCCTGGTTGGAGGCGTGGGCGTACTTGCCGTCCGAACGAGCGAACGGAATGCGGTTACCGCCGAGGATGGCAACCGGGCGCGCCTGCTTGGTGGTCTTGGCCGCGGCCTTCGCCGAACGGGCTTTGGTGGTCACTCGAGTCTCCAGTGTCTCGTCGGTGGGATTTCCGGCACGTGCGCTACGCGCGTCGCTCGGTTTACATTAAACTTACTCTGGAGTAAGTTCATTGTCGACACCGTACCCCGCATATGTGCGCTATACCGCTATCCGGCGGGCCGAGACCAAGGAGAAGGTAGGAAACGTGGCTGCCAGCAAGAGCAAGGGCGCTCCCAACCTCTACGGATCTTTCGTTCACTCCGCCCCCGGCGCGTTCCTGGCCTCGAAGCTGGGTCTGCCGCAGCCGGAGACGCTGCGCCGCTACAAGGCGGGCGAGCCCGCCCTCCCCGGCCCGGTGCTGTTGGGCGGCAAGGGTCGCGTCGCCGACGCCGTGCGAAACCTGTTGGGCGACTACACCTTCGTGGACAGCGTCACCCCCGGCGTGAAGTTCGGCGCGCTCGTGTTCGACGCCACCGGCCTGCGCACCATCGAGGATCTGCAGCAGCTGTTCGAGTTCTTCCAGCCCGCCATGCGCAGCATCGCCGCGTCGGGTCGCGTGCTGGTCGTCGGCACCACCCCGGAGCTGGCCGGTTCGGTCGACGCCCAGATCGCCCAGCGCGCGCTCGAGGGGTTCACGCGCTCGGTCGGTAAGGAGCTGCTGCGCGGCGCCACCGCCAACCTGGTCTACCTGCACCCCGAAGCCGCCACCGCCGCAACGGGTCTGGAGTCCAGCCTGCGCTTCATCCTGTCGGGCAAGTCGGCGTTCGTCGACGGCCAGGTCTTCCGGGTCGGCAAGGACGACGCCACCGCCCCGGCTTCGTGGGATCGCCCGCTCGAGGGCAAGGTGGCCGTGGTCACCGGCGCCGCGCGCGGCATCGGCGCCACCATCGCCGAGGTCTTCGCCCGTGACGGCGCGACGGTGATCGTGGCCGACATCCCGGCCGCCGGTGAGGCGCTCTCGGAGACCGCCAACAAGGTCGGCGCGACCGCGCTCGCCCTCGACGTCACCTCCGCCGACGCCGCCGAGAAGCTCGCCGAGTTCGCCACCCAGCGTTTCGGCGGCATCGACATCGTCGTGCACAACGCGGGCATCACCCGTGACAAGCTGCTCGCCAACATGGACGAGGGCCGCTGGAACTCGGTGCTGAACGTGAATCTGGCTGCGCCGCACCGGATCACCGAGGGCCTGGTCGCGCGCGGCGCGCTGAAGCAGGGCGGCCGCGTCATCGACGTGTCCTCCATCGCCGGTATCGCGGGCAACCGCGGCCAGACCAACTACGGCGCGTCCAAGGCCGGCGTCATCGGCATGGTGAACGCCGAGGCCCCGAAGCTGGCCGAGCACGGCATCACCATCAACGCGGTGGCCCCCGGTTTCATCGAGACCGCCATGACCGCCGCCATCCCGCTGGCGACCCGCGAGGGCGGCCGCCTGCTGTCCTCGCTGCTGCAGGGCGGGCAGACCGTGGACGTCGCCGAGACCATCGCCTACTTCGCCTCCCCGGCCTCGAACGCGGTGTCCGGCAACATCATCCGCGTGTGCGGCCAGGCCCTGATCGGAGCATGATGTCGCAGACCATCAACCTCACCGAGGTGCCCAAGAACAGCGGCCTGTTCGTCAAGGCCGCCCTGGGCGCGCTGCCGGTGCCGGGTCTGTCGGCCCGCAAGCCCGTGCTGCCGGACCGCACCGTCCGGCTCGAGGGCTTCAAGGTCGATCCCGATCACCTCGCCGCCTACTGCCGGGCCACCGGCCTGCGTTTCGATGACGCGCTGCCGCTGACCTATCCGTTCGTGCTCAGCTTCCCGCTGGCCATGCAGCTGGTCGTCGCCCGCGACTTCCCGTTCGTGGCGGTCGGCGCGGTGCACGCGGAGAACGTCATCGAACGCACCCGCGAGATCTCGGTGTCGGAGCCGCTGGACTTCGAGACCCACATCGAGAACCTGCGCGAGCACCCCAAGGGCCTGCTCGTGGACGCGGTCACCGAGGTGAACGTGGGCCGGGAACTGGTGTGGCGTCAGGTCACCACCTTCCTGCACCAGCAGCGCACCTCGCTGTCGGGCGGGCCGAAGCCGGAACCCAAGCCGGACGAGGTGCCTCCGCCCCCGCTGAAGGCGCTGCGGGTCGATCAGAAGACGATCACCCGCTACGCCGGGGCCTCGGGCGACCACAACCCGATCCACACCTCGGGTCTGGGCGCCAAGGCGTTCGGGTTCCCGAAGCCGATCGCGCACGGCATGTGGTCGGCGGCCACCGTGCTCGGCGCGCTCGAGGGCCGGATCCCCGGAAAGGTCACCTACGCGGTGAAATTCGGCAAGCCGATCTTTCTGCCGTCGACGGTGAACCTGTACGCGGACCAGGTGTCCGGTGGGTGGGACATCTCCTTGAAGAACCCGAAGAAGGGCTACCCGCACCTGACCGCTACGCTGCGCTGACAGTGACGAGCCGTCACCCGTGACTTCGGGCCGGACCGCCGAGACGCGGTCCGGCCCGATGGGGGTGAAGAGCCGCACACTGTTCCACACCCGGATGTCGCCACGCAGGGGTTTCTACATCCGGCCGGAACGGTGTGCGGCTCTTGCATTTTCGCCGACCACCAGTTCCAGTACCTCGCGCAGCCAGGCCGGGGTGAGACCCGAGTCGGGGCCCGCGCAGATGTGCTGGTCGGGCCGCACCAGCACCGCCTCGCCCGCGGCCAGGCCCAGCCGTTCGGCGCAGTCGTCCGCGGGCAGCGCGTGCAGGGCGAGCTCGATGCCGGTGGCGCGCTGCGCGTGCGCGGCGGCCTCCCGCCACTGCCCGGCCGGGCCGGAGACCAGCAGGGTGAAGCCGGGACCGCACAGGTCGAGGGTGGAGGCGGTCCACCAGCCGGCGTCGATCCACCAGTGCGGCAGGCGGGTTCCGGTCTGCCCGCGCAGGGCGGGCACGTGCGGGGCCGGGTCCTCGACGTCCAGGACGGCGGTCGAGGCGTGGCGGTAGCGGGTCATGACCGTGGAGATATCGAGCTTGCGGGCCAGGTCGGCCGCATTGTCCGGGGTCGCGATGCCGTAGCGGGCCAGGAATTCGGTGCCCAGGCGGGCCTGCTCGACCGCGATCACCGCACGCGGACGACGTTCGGCCGCATAGGAATCCAGCAGGTCCGGACCGGCCGTGCCGCGCAGCGTCGCGGCCAGCTTCCAGACCAGGTTGTGCGCGTCGGCGACACCGGTATTGCCGCCGTAGCCGCCCCACGGCGCATGCCGGTGCGCGGCGTCGCCGACCAGGAAGACGCGGTCGCGGCGGTACTCGTCGGCCACGAAAGTGCCGGTGTCCCAGGCGCTTCTGGCCAGGATGGTGAGCTCGATATCGTCCGTTCCGACCATGGTGCGGATGGCGGCCGCGCAGCGCTCGTCCGGCCAGTCGGCGGGGGATTCGGTGGCCGGGTCGTATTCGATGTGGAAGGACCATTCGTCGGTGTTGTTCTTGGACAACACCAGTCCGCGCACCTCGGGGCCGGTGATCTCACACTGGCTGAAGCCGCGGCCGTCGAGGATTCCGGTGAGATCGGTGCGGGCGAACACATTCAGATAGTGATGCGTCGGCGACAGTTCCGTGCCGGTGATACCGAGCGCCCGCCGGATCGGGCTACCCGCCCCGTCGGCCGCGATCAGATACTCCGCGCGCACCGTGTGGCGCGCACCCGACGGATCCCGCAGCACCGCGGTCACGCCGTCCGCGTCCTGCTCGAATTCCACCAGCTCCGTACCGAATCGGAGATCCCCGCCGCGCTCCACGGCGGCCTCGGCCAGCACGGGTTCGAGCAGCACCTGCGGCAGGAACACGAACTCCGACGGGCTCGGATCATGATTCGCCATGGCCGCGCGCAGGTTCCCCAGATCCAGGGCCTCCGCGGCCACGACCGACTCACCCGTCCACGCCCCGCCGAACGTCCCAGCCTTCAACACATGCTTCGCGGCCTCCCGAATACGGTCCTCCACACCGACCTGCCGAAATATCTCGGCGGTCCGGACGTGCAGCCCGCGTGCGCGCGGCAAGGCGGAGGGCGCTGCCCGCCGCTCCACCAAAACATAGGGAAACCCGTGGTATTCGAGCAGCAGCGCGGCCGACAACCCGACCAGACCGCCACCCACCACCAGAACCGGAACTTCTGCCGTCGTCATGGTCCCAGACTGCACAGCCCCGCTTGCGCACCCCTTGCGCCGCGATCACACGGCCCTGCCACACGCTGTGTCCCCAGCGTCCAGGTCCGCTCCTGGCCGAAATTCAGCAGCCGCAGTCGCAACCGCAGCAGTCGCAGTCGCAGCAGTCGCCATCGCAGCAGTTGCAGTCGCATCCGCCGCAGTTGCAGTCGCAGCAACCGTGTCCGTCGCACATGTTGCAGCCGCTGCTCGCGGCATGATGGTGCGCTCCGCCGCAATGACAACCGTCGCAGCCATCGCAGGGGTTGCAGTCGCAGTGTTCGTACCCTGGCTGCTTGCGCCGACCACTGCACGGCCCGGTGTGCTCGGCACAGCAGGCGTATCCGGTGCAGTACTGGGTGCAGATGATGCCCAACCCTTCCAGCAAGCTCGGCGGCCGCGGGGGTGGGGGCGGTGGCACGCCTGGGCCGCCGGGTTGCGGCGTGAACGGTGCGCCGGGCTGGAGTGGCGGGGCGAATTGCGGTGCCGGGCCTGGATATTGCGGTGGCGGAGCCGGGTAGCCGGGTCCGCCCGGCGGGAATTGCGGGCCGGGGCCGGGCGGCCATGGTTGACCACTCCGCGCCGGTGTCCCGGCGTCGCGACTGCGGCAGGCGCCTGCGGAGCAACTGTGGACGATGCCCGCCGCCCGGCCCAGCTTGCGGACGACGCCGCCCAGCGGATCGAGCAGCATCCAGCGGATCTCGGCGGTGCGGTCCAGGGCGACGCGGGCCAGCGCCGCGCGGAGCAGGGCGTTCGACTCGGTCACCAGGGCGTGCGCCTGCTCCGGGGCGGTGCCGGTGGCGAGCAGCGGATTGAAATGGCCCAGGGCGCGGTCGGATTCGAGGTCTTCGAGGGCGTCGGCGAGGTGGGCGATGCGGCCGAAGTGCCAACCGGCCTCGCGGAGCGCCTCGGCATTCTCGGCGCGGTCGGCGAGGATCGCGGTGTGGGCGAACAGTTCGCCCGCGCAGAGCTGGGTCGGGCCGGTCAGTTCGTCGAGGGTGCTGTCCGGTGAATTCTCCAGTCGCAGCTGGGATTCGATGGCGGCGATGAGGGGATCCACATCCAAGCCCAGCGGGGCGGCGGACGCCCGGGCGCGGGCGTGCCAGCGGGTCGACACCCGGGTGAGCGGGCGGCGCGCCATCCGGTGCGCGTCGCCGTCCTCGACGTGGTCGCGAATCTTGGCCGCGCCCAACAGGAGTGAGGCGGTGGCCGCGAGCCGCACCCCGGGTGAGTCGGCCGCCACCACCGAGGCCCGCCGCATCCCCCGCAACGGGCAGGGCCCGGCATCCGTCCGTTCGGCGGGCCGTGATTGCTGTGCCTCGGTGAGGATCTCCAGCACGATGGCGTCGGTATTGGTGGCCGCCCG
>NZ_JBSGBY010000459.1:0-6996 GCF_053601505.1 Nocardia sp. NPDC004722 | reverse complement strand
TCGGCGGGTGCCGTCGTCGGCGATAGTGCGGACGGGCGGGCGACGATTCTGTTGCGGGCCCGGGTGGGCCGCCGAATTGCCGCGCCACGCCCGCCTCGGTGCGCTCGGCCACCTCCAGCAGCCCCCGCCACACCGCGTCCTCGCTGCACCCGTTCACCGCGTCGGTGACCGCCGCGATGGTGGCCGGTTCGGCGATGACCGGGTTGGCGGCCAGCAGATCCAGCGCGGCCGGGCTCAACTGCCCGGCGAAGCGCAGCGTCTCCGGCACCGCCCCCGAACTGACGAAAGTCTCGATGAGATCGGCGATCTCGTCGGAGGAGCCCAGATCGAACAGGATGTCGCCGATCGCCACCACCACATCGGCGTCGCAGCGCGCGAACACCGACAGCGCCGCCAACCGCAGATCCTTCGACCCCTGCAACACGGTGCGCACCAGCCGCGGCACGCGACGCGCAGGCCCCGAAAGCAGATGCCGCACGATGACGCTGATGTTCTCCCCGGAATACGAATACGACGCCGAGCGCAGCAGCCCCTCGTCGTCGTGCACATCCTCCTCGACCGCGCGCACCAATTCCGGTGTCGCATACGCCAGGAACGGCCCCGCGGTGATGTAGTCCCCGCGCCGCAACAACTCGTTGATGATCTTCATGACGGGTTTGGGCGGCGCGATATCCGCCAGCTGCCCGACCGCATGCGGATCCATATAGGGCGCGCCCTCGGCCGCATACCCGGGATCGAGCATCCCGACCGCCTCGGCGGCCTTCTTGGGATGATCCACCCCGATCGCGCCCGCCGCCCGCCCGGCCATCATCGGCGGCACCATCCGCTGCACGATCGGCAGCGAGATCGACAGCGGGATGATCGGC
Source organism: Nocardia sp. NPDC004722 (assembly GCF_053601505.1). Classification (NCBI taxonomy): domain Bacteria; kingdom Bacillati; phylum Actinomycetota; class Actinomycetes; order Mycobacteriales; family Nocardiaceae; genus Nocardia; species Nocardia sp. NPDC004722. The sequence goes on along the minus strand of NZ_JBSGBY010000459.1, from coordinate 6,130 downwards.
ACCAGCAGCGACAGCCGCGAGAACACCGCATTGTGTTCGGCGAAGATCACTTTCGCCATGCGTTCCTGCAGTTCGTGCAGATTGGCCGCGCCCAGTTTCTCGAGGTGGGCCAGCCGCTCCTCGGGCACGTGCAGCGTGCGCGACAGCAGGGTGATCTGCGCGCGCGTCACCAGATCGCTCATCGCCCCTACCCGAGCTTGTTGCCGAACATGATCTTCTTGGCGGCCGTGCGCAGCGGCCACGGCAGCGCGCCGACGGTCTTGTCGACCGCCTCGACCATGGCGGTGGTCTCGGTGCGCTGGGCCTGCTGGAAGATGCCGAGTAGATCGGCGGTCTCGGCGTCGGTCAAGAGATCGAGGGCGGGCAGCGGGCCGCCCAATTGCTGTTCGAGTTCGGCTCTGGCACCCACTGATTCGTCCCCATTCTCCGAAATGATCCGGATCACCCCATTTGTTCTACCCATCTCTACCAAGATCACCGATGGTGCGCCAGCCCTATACGGGGGCGCATTCGGTCAAATGAGGTCGGCTGCAATCAGATCCCGTGGTGCGCCGGTGGCGTACCACGGGCTGGTTATCATCGCCGCATGTCGCCGCGACCGCAGAGCCATCGTGCCGCGGGTGCCGCACGCCGGGCGCAGGTGCTGGACGCGGCGGTCGAGGTGATCGCCGAGGGCGGGGTGAAGGCGGCGACGCATCGAGCCATCGCCGCGCGGGCGGGCGTGCCGCTCTCCTCGACGAGCTACTTCTTCACCTCGATCGACGAATTGATCTCCGCGGCAATGGACCTGGCGGCGACGAGACTGATCGGCGAGATCCGGCAACTGGCGCTCGAACCCGACGCGGGGCAGGATTCGCCATCTCGGGTGATCGACCGGTACCTGGATCTGCTGATCGGCGATGCCGCGCGGACCGGTGAGACCGGCGCGGACAAGCGCGCGCAGCTGTCGCTGTATCTGCAATGCCGCCACGACCCGCAGTTACGCCCCATCGCGCAACGGTTGATCACCACCTACGAAGAGGTAACCACCTCATTGCTAGATCGCCTCGGCGTGAGCGATCCGGAGTTCCTGGCCCGCGTGATCATGGCCTTCATCGACGGTGCGGCCCTACAGAATTCAGCCTGGCCGCGCGGCGTCGAGGACGTCGACTTCTTCCGTCGAGCGATCCGCACGCTGATCACCGGCAGCCTCAGCAAGTCCTGACCACCCCTCGATCCGCCATCCGCGCCGAGGTGTGATCATCGCGACCCAACAACATCGGACATTTGTCCGATGTTGACGGTAAAGTAGCTGGTGAATCGCTGATGAGGAGAACCGATTCGAACCAATCCCCCAGAGAAAGGTCGAGAGACCATGAAGATCGCCATCATCCAGCACCTGCCCGAGCTCGACTACCCGATCAAAGAGCGCCTCGAGCGTGCCTGCGAGCGCATCGAATCCCTGGCCGGCCAGGGCATCGACCTGGTCATGCTCCCCGAGGAATGGCTCGACGGCGCGTTCATGGACGACATCCAGTTCGCCGAACAACACCCCCTCGACGGCTGGGCCTTCGCCCGCATCGGCGACTCTGTCCGCAAGCTCGGCGCCTACGTGCACGCCGGAACCTTCCAGGTGCCCAACGAGGACGGCGGCCTCCCGTTCAACACCGCGGTCTTCTTCGCCCCCGACGGCCGCATCCTCACCCGCTACGACAAGATCCATCTGCACGGCAAGTCCTATGCCTTTGTCTCGCAAGAGGACAAGGACCGCTACCTGGGCGGTGCGAGCGCCGTGCACAAGGCCGAACCGCAGACCAACGGCAGCACCCTGGTCGTGCAGACGGTGACCCTCCCGCACAGCGGCCGCGAGGTCACCTTCGGCTTCAACACCTGCGCCGACATCACCTACGCCGAGCAACAGCGCGCCCTCGTCGACCTGGGCGCCGACGTCCTGCTGCTCTCGGCCGCCTGGCCGACCGAGTACGCCCACGCCTGGGAGCTGCTCCCCGCCACCCGCGCCCTGGAGAACTCGGTCTTCGTCCTCGCCGCCAACAACCGCGGCCACCAGGAAGCCCTCGAGCTCTACGGCAACAGCATGGTGATCAACCCCTTCGGCAAGACCATCGCCCGCGCCGGCAAAACCGACGCCCTCCTCCTCGCCGAAATCAACCTCGACGAAGTCAAGGCCGCCAACGTCATCAGCGGCTTCAAGAAGGACCGCGAAGTCGCCGAGTCCTACGCCGGCAAGATCTGACGCCCGCCGCACCCGCGCAGCCGGTCCCCGTGGCTGGTCGACTCAACGCTCGATACGCCCCGGCCCCCGGGTATGACCAAGATCAGGGAGTTGTCAGTGCCGAGTTTCGTCCGATTCACCGCACTGACGACTCCCTGATCTTGACTTCCACGCGTGCCCGGTCGAGTCCGAGCACCTCGGCGAACACACCGGCCACGAGTTCCTCGATCGCACCGGTGGGCGCGCGGAATTCGGTGGTCTCGAAGACGGGTTCGGGCAATGCCCGACGATCCACCTTGCCGGTGGTTGTCAGCGGCAGTTCCGCGAGCACCAGGATCGCGTCCGGCACCATGTAGCCCGGCAGCCGGGCACCGAGCCCAGTCCTGACTTCGGCCGGGTCGAGCGCCTGCCCGTCGCGGGCGACGACATATCCCACCAGCCGCACGGGCGCGCCGGAACGTTCCGGGTCGGTGTGCGCGATGGCGACGGCCTGCGCGATGCCGTCCAGCTCGCACAGCGCGGCCTCGATCTCGCCCAGTTCCAGCCGCTGGCCGCGGATCTTCACCTGGAAGTCGGAGCGGCCGACGAACACCAGCGCGCCTGTCGTGGAATCGGATTCGCGGATCCACCGCACCAGGTCGCCGGTCCGGTAGAGCCGCTCGCCCGGGCGGCCGGAGGGATGTGCGACGAACCGGGCGGCGGTCAGGTCGGGGCGGCCGCGATAGCCGCGGGCCAGCCCGGCCCCGGACAGATACAGTTCGCCGACAGCGCCCACCGGCACCGGCCGCAGGCCCGAATCCAGCACCAGCGCACCGATACCGGGGATGCCCGTGCCCAGTTCGACCCGGTCACCGGCCCGGAGTTCACGGCTGATCATCGTCAGGATCGTGGTTTCGGTCGGCCCGTAAGTGTTGAAGAACCTGCGCGCGTGCGCCGTATCGGTGCGCGACCAGCGTTCCATCAGCCGCGCCGGATAGCCCTCGCCGCCCGCGGTCAGCACCCGCAGTTCGTCGAGGCCCTCGGGGTCGAGCGAGGCCAGCACCGACGGGGTCAGGAAGGCGTGGGTGATGCGGCCCGCACGCAGGACATCTGCCAGGGCGGGCCCGCCGTAGGCGTCGGGCGGGGCCACGACCAGCGCGGCCCCGGTCGGAACGGCGAGTAACAACTCCAGCACGGCGGCATCGAAAGTGCGGGCGGCGACGCACAAGACGCGTGCGTCGGTGGTGATCTCGTAGTCGTGGCGTTGCGCGGTGGCGACGGCCGCCAGTCCGGCATGGGTGACCTCGACGCCCTTGGGCTGTCCGGTCGACCCGGAGGTGTAGACGATGTAGGCGGTGTTGCCCGGTCGCGGCTGCCGTGCGAATCCGGTCGGCGGGTACTGCCGCAGGCGTTCGGACGTGGCCGGATCGTCGAGAACGAGCCATGCCGTCTCGTCGACCGGCAGTCCGGTGGCGTACGTATCGACGGTGATGCCCAGTCGCGCACCGGAATCCGCGCACAGGTACCGGTTCCGTTCGAGCGGATGTGTGGGATCGAGGGGCAGGAACGCCGCCCCGGTCTTGGTGACGGCCCATACCGCGACGAACCATTCGACCGAGCGCGGCATCGCCACGGCGAGCACCGATTCCGCGCCGACCCCGTGGCCGATCAGGTAGTGCGCCAGCCGGTTCGAGCGCTCGTCGAGCTCCCGATACGACAGCGTCCGCGGGCCGTCCACGATCGCGGCGCCGTCGGGGTGCGCGGCCACCGCGGCCGCGAGCAGCACGGGAAGCGTCACGTCCCCGGTGAGATCCCCGAGGTCGGGAGTTCCCGCCCTGCCCCAGGTTTCGAGGCTCCGCGCCTCCTCGGGTGAGAGCAGCCCGATATCGCGCACCGCCCGCGCGGGCTCGGCAGCGACCGTGCGCAGCACCCGATCCAGCCGCTCGAGGAAGGCGAGCGCGGTCCCGTGGTCGAAAAGGTCGGTGGCGTAGCTCAGATCGATGGGCATCGCGCCCCGCGAGTCGGGGGTATCGGCCATGGTCAGGGTCAGGTCGAAGCGTTCGATACCGGTGTCGGCGCGCGACGGGCTGACCGCGAGCCCGGGCAGCCGCACGGCCGCCGGGTCGAGATTGTGGAAGGCGAGCATCACCTGGAACAGCGGGTGATGCGCCTGGCTGCGTGGTGGCCGCACCGCCTCCACCACCTGTTCGAACGGAATCTCGGCCTGTGCGAAGGCGTCCAGGTCGACCGCGCGCACCCGGTCCAGCAGCGCACTGAAGGGTTCGGCCGCGTCGATCTCGGTGCGCAGCACGACCGTATTGACGAACATGCCCACCAGGTCGTCGAGCAGGGCCGAGCCGCGCCCGGAAACCGGTGTGCCGATGGCGATATCGGTGCTGCCCGACAGCTTCGACACGACCACGCTCACGGCGGCGTGGAACACCATGAACAGGGTGACCCCGGCCTCGGTGGCCAGCTCGCGCAGCCCCGCGACCACGTCGGGTGCGATCGTGAAGTGCTGGGTCGCGCCGCGATGCGAGGCGACGGCGGGCCGCGGGCGATCCGACGGCAGCTCCAGCACCTCGGGCAGATCCCGCAATTGCTCGGTCCAGTAACGGATCTGGTGTGCGAGGAACGATTCGGGATCGTCGGCCGCGCCCAGCAGTTCCCGCTGCCACAGCGCGTAGTCGGCGTACTGCAACGGCAGCCGCTGCCAATCCGGTTGCCGGGCGGCGCACCTGGCGGCGTAGGCGGTCGCGAGATCCCGGGCCAGGGGTCCCATGGAGAAGCCGTCGGCATTGATGTGATGGATCGCCATCACCAGCACGAATTCCTCCGCCCCCGGCGTGAGCAGCCGGGCGCGCAACGGAATGTGTTCGGCCACATCGAAACCCGTGGAGACGATGTCGGAAACCGCGCCCGTGAGCGCCGTGTCGGTCACCGGCCGTGGGGTGAGATCGATGTCGACGGCCTCCGCCAGCTCGTCGACCGGCACCACGGCCTGGTAGGGCACTCCGTCCACGTCCGGGTAGCGGGTCCGCAGCACCTCGTGCCGGGCCAGCACGTCCAGCAGGGCCGTGGTGAGGGCCGCGACATCCAGTGCGCCGGACAGTCGCAGCACCAGCGGGATGGTGTAGGACGCCGATTCGGGGGCGAAGGCGTTGACGAACCACATGCGCTGCTGGGCGAATGACAGCGGCACCCGGGCCGGGCGCGTCCACGGCCGCAGCCGTGGCGTCTTCCCGAGCGCCGGGTCGGCCTCGGCCACCCGCCGCGACACCAGCGCCGCCAGTTCGGCGGCCACCGGGTGGCCGAAGACGTGCCGCACCCCGACCTGTACCCGGGCCATATCGCTCAGCCGCGCCGAAACCTGGGTCGCGGACAGGGAATTGCCGCCGAGTGCGAAGAAGTCGTCCTCCGCGCCCACCCGGGCCGCGCCGAGCACTTCGGCGAACACGGCGGTCACGAGTTCCTCGGCCGGGGTCGCGGGTGCCCGGTAGGCGACTCGAGCCGAGATCGGTTCGGGCAGGGCGGCCTTGTCGAGCTTGCCGTTGACCGTGACCGGCAGGGCGTCCACGGCCATCACGACTTCGGGGACCATGAAGCCGGGCAGTCGGCGTCCGAGTGCGCGGCGGATCCGGGCAGGATCCAGGACCACGCCGGGCACGGTGACCACGTAGGCGACCAGCCGGTCACCGTGGGCGGCGGCGTGCAGCAGGACCACGGCGTGGGTGACGCCCTCCTGCTCGCAGAGCGCGGTCTCGATCTCGCCGAGTTCCAGCCGCTGCCCGCGCAGCTTCACCTGAAGGTCGGCACGCCCCACGAATTCCAAGGTGCCGCTGCCGGATTCGGTTTCCTCGCGCGTCCACCGCACCAGGTCGCCGGTCCGGTAGAGCCGCTGTCCCGGCGCGCCGAACGGGTCGGCCACGAACCGGCCCG
>NZ_JBSGBY010000458.1:0-6999 GCF_053601505.1 Nocardia sp. NPDC004722 | reverse complement strand
GCGCCTCCGTGGTCGGCGCCGGTGCCACCGTGGTCGGGGCGGGCGCCGCGGTGGTCTGGGCGGGCGCGACGGTCGAACTCACCACCGCCGAGGTCGCACCGCCCTGAGAACCGTCCGACGCCTTGTCGCTGCCGCACCCGGTAGCCCCCGCGAGCACTATCGCCCCGCCGATCACAGCCGCCGCGGCACGCACGACGAAAACCCCCGGTGTAGCAGACTTCATGAATACCTCGCCTCTGAACTGAAGTGCCATCTGTTCACTTCAGCGGGCAGTGTATTCAACCCACCCGCCCCACCCACACCGATTCGAAAAACTGCCCCGAATCTTCCGGGCACGAACCACGACTACGCAGGTCAAACCAACTTCCCCCAGTGGAACCTGTCCCAAATGCTGCACATCGACACCGACCCCGACCCCATCCAACAAGATCAGCGAGCCGTCCCGATTGTCTGATAGAAAGCTTCCGGCACGATTGTTTGCAGTGGAGGGGGCCGGGGTGGACGAGCCGCGGGTTGGGCTGGAGCCGATAGCGTTGGCGCAGGATCAGGTGGAAACCGAACCCGCGCGGGGGTATTGGACCGGTAGCGGGAAAGCCGTATGGGCGGCGGTACTCGGGGCGCTGATCGGGGTCGCGGGTGCAGGCATCGTCGTCGCGGTGTTCACACGGAATGATCTATCGCGAGTTCCATTGTGGCGGTTCGTGTTTCTCGTCGGCCCAATCCTGGTGGCGGGGACGTTTCTCGTGGGCAGCGTCCTACTACTGTGCCGGAGACCGGCGGGCAAGGTCATGTTGCTCGGAGCGACAGTCTTGACCATGGTCGTCATGCTCGAAGAGTCCATCCGTGACGGAGAGTTCAGCAGGGAACCGCGGGCCTTCACCGAATTCACTCTGCTCCTGCTGGGCATCATCGCCCTGGCCGCAAGCAAATCGACAAGGCACTGGCTATCCCGCCCTCGAAGCAGCGAGGGGCAGTAGGTGAGCGAGCCCCGGGGTGGGTGGGAGCCCATAGCGCTGCCGCAGGATCAGGTGGAGATCGAAGGGCCACAGGGGTATTGGAGCGGAAGCGGCAAGGCCGTGTGGGCGGCGGTTCCGGCGGTGTTGATCGGCGGGTTCTTGCTGTTGTTCGGTGTGACAACCCTCGCTGAGCACCGCATTGCGGCCATGCCGGTCTACGGGTATGCCCTGTTCGCGATGATGTTGCTGGTAACAGCCGCCCTTTGCCTCGGGGGCATCCTGCTGCTGTTCCGGCTGATCGTTGGCAAGTACGCCATCATTGCGGCCTGCGGACTGCTCATTGTCTGGGGCGTGGTTGGCGCAATTATCGAAGGAGAAGTCGGCTCCCCCGGGCACGCGGTGAGCGTGGCCGTCGTGTTCGGTGCCATCATCGCCCTGACCGCGAGCAAATCGACGAAACGGTGGTTGAGGGCGGGGCGGGGGTGAAAGATCGGGGGATGCGAATTTTCATGCTTCCGATTGCCGTTGGCGCGACCATGATCTTCTTCGCTCCTACCGCAGCCGCTGATTACTCACTCGACAGCGTTTCGATTTCCGCGCCTACCGGGAACTATGGGACCGGGTGCACTTACACGCTCACTGCGAAAGGGATGTACGCGTACTACACGCGGTTCTGGGACAACGGGGTGGCTGTGCCTACCGATGGGGTGGTGGACGGGTCGGTGATGAATCAGCCTTGGACGCCGACTACCGTTGGGCCGCATACCCTTGTCGCGCATGTCAATGGGGATCTGACCGACAAGTCGATCGTGCTCACCGTTGGCAACGGGATCAACCTCGGGAGTGAGTGCGTCGGGACGTAGTCGCGAAAGTCAGTGGGCGGGTAGGGAATAGCCGTAGCCGCGGTCTGTTCCCTGCTCGGCCATTGCTGCCAGTGACGCAAGAGCCCGCGGGTTGGCCGTGCGGGTCGAGATGAAGCCGCCGATCATGATCGCTGCCAGCATTGGCGAGGCGAAGTCGGGACTGAGACCGCTCAGGGTGTTGACCGCGAGGATGACCAGGAGGAGAACACCCACCGCCAGCTGAATCCACGTGGCGGCGAATGCCCCACGGCGGCTTTCACGTTCACGGATGATCAACTGGTTCCAGCGAACGACTTCCTCGGGCGAAGTGAGGATCGGCAGCTGCCGCGTGCGAACGGCCTCGTAAAACCGGCGCATCTCGTGCCTGCCGCCGTAGCGTTTCCGCGCTGACGCGATGCTGAAGGCGAAGATCGGGAGGCTGATCAAGACCATGACGGCACCGAACCAGCCGAGTCCCACAGCCGCGACGTACGCCGATTGGATTGCGGCCACCACCAGCACGACCGCCCACAGCGGCCCGTACATCCATCCACGAATCAGCTTCACGGAAGCCCCCTCCCTAGTTACCCGCAGTATCGCACGATCGGGGCGGGCGTAGGGTCGGGGAGCATGACCTTTCTTAGCGGGAGTAGCGGTGTTCCGGAGACTGTGCTGAACGATGGGAAGACGATTCCCTCGTTGGGGTTCGGGGTGTTCCTCGTCGAGGAGGGGGATACCTTCGGGGCGGTGTCGACGGCCTTGGAGACGGGGTATCGGCATATTGATACGGCCGCGATCTATGGCAATGAGGCCGAGGTGGGGCGGGCTGTCCGGGAGTCGGGGGTAGCCAGGGACGAGGTGTTCGTTACCACCAAGTTGTGGAATTCCGAGCAGGGGTATGAGTCGACGTTGCGGGCGTTCGACGCGAGCATGGAGCGGCTCGGGCTGGAGCAGTTGGATCTGTATCTGATTCACTGGCCGGTGGGGCAGGCGGACAAGTATGTGGACACGTTCCGGGCCTTCCAGAAGTTGAAGGCGGAGGGGCGGGTCGCCTCGATCGGGGTGTCGAACTTCAATCGGGAGCATCTGGAGCGGCTGATCGCGGAGACCGGGGAGGCTCCGGTGCTCAATCAGATCGAGTTGAGCCCCAATCTGATTCAGGCCGAGTTGCGGGCGTTCCATGCCGAGCACGGGATCGCGACCGAGGCGTGGAGTCCGTTGGGTCGTGGTGCGGCGCTGAAGGATTCGACCATCGTCGAGATCGCCGGGGAGACCGGGCGGACGCCCGCGCAGGTGATCATCCGCTGGCATCTGCAACTCGGGAACGTGGTCATCCCGAAGTCGGTGACGCCCAGCCGGATTCGGGAGAACTTCGATGTATTCGGGTTCGAGTTGAGCGCGGCGCAGATGAACGCCATCTCCGCGCTCGATGCCGGAACCCGGGTGGGTCCCGACCCCGCCACCTTCACCGCGGGACTGCTGTAGGCAGTCCCGCGGTCGCTTCGAGCCCCGGCGTCAGTCGGGGATCGAAGCGGTCAGGGGCACATTGACCCAGCTGGGCGCGTCGGGGTCCAGGCGCACATGCTCGGGCTTCAGGCCGGAATCGGCCAGGAAGAACAACGGCGGCAGGGCCTTCGGGAAATTGCTGGCGTAGACGTCGACGCGCAGGCGGTGGCCGGGCTGCAAGACCGCCTCGATCGGGGTCAGGGCGATGTCGAGGGTGACCGGGACACCCGGCACCGTCGGCTCACGCCGAGCCAGATCGAGGAAGTAGTGCGGCTCGGTGTAATCGCCGTTGGCCGAGGTCTTGCTGTTGGCCTCGTCGATCTGCCGCACCGACGCGACCAGCTGCCCGGTCGCGATCTCGCGCGAAGAGCCATCGGGGGCAACATCGTTGACGGTGGACACCCAGTACCCGTCGGCGGCGTCCTCCACCACGTTGAGGTGCACGTTCAGCGGTCCGGAGATGGTGGTCGCCTGACTCACGGGGCTGCTGGTGAAGGTCAAACCGTCGTTCTCCCAGACGCGCGAATCGTTCCCACACGCTTCGATGACCGCGAGAACGCCCGCGGAGATGCGCGCGCCGTCGCGACTGCACAGACTCAGCACACCGGGAGCCACGGTCAGGTCGTTGACACCTCCCTGCCGTGCCGTCTCGGACAGTCCACCATCGTACCGCGAATTCGGGCTGGTCCCGGACGGAATGTCATTGAGGTACAGCCGCCGATAGGTCGCCTCGGCGCGCGGGAATTCCGGCGCGTCGGTCCAGCCCGCGCCCTGCTGCTTCACCGTCAGCGGTGTGTACTTCTCGATCCCGTTGTCGACGCCACGCAGCCAGTGGTCGAACCAGGCCCGCTGCAACACATCCAGCCGCGGCGGCATGCCCGGATGACCGAAGCCGGCGACCCCGCTTCCGAGGTGATAACCATCGCCCATGACCAGCTTCTTCTGCTCCTCCGGCAGCGGAATCGAGGCGAAGGTGTCGGTGGGTGAGGTGCCGAAGATGTCGAACCACGCGCCGACCATGAACGTCGGCACCTGAATATTGCCGACGTCCGCCTTCAAACCCTTACGGAACGGCGAGTTCGGATCGACGAGTTGCTTTGTCCGCGCCGTCAATTGGTCCGGCGACAGCGCCGTATAGCCGTTGACGACCATGTCGACGAGCGTCAGCGGATCGGCGATGCGGTCCTTCAACCATTGCAATTGCTGTGCGGGATCGAACTTCCCGACCAGGATCGAGGTGATGTCCGGAATCATCTTGAGCGCGTTGACACCGATCAACCACGGCACCAGGAACCCGACACCGACCGCGCCTCCCGCGCCCGCGATGTCGTTGAAGATGTCACCGCTGCCCTCGTAGGCGAAGACGGCCTTGAGCCCCGGCGGTTTCCGGTCGGTGGCCTCGAGCGCGCTGATCGCGGTGAACGAGATCCCCATGGTGCCGACATTGCCGTCGCTCCAGGACTGCCGGGTGATCCAGTCGATCACCTCGGCCGCGTCCTGCTTCTCACGATCGCCGAAGACCTGCCAGTCGCCGCCCGAGGTGCCGGTACCCCGCAAATCAACCTGCACCAGGGTGTATCCCGCGTTGGCCAGCTTCCAATCCTGCAGCGCCGCTTCGATGGCTCCCGCGTCCGCCTGCCGGGTGATGTCGAAGATGCCGTCGAGGCCGACGCCCGGCAGGTTCAGCGATCCGACCCAATCTTCCAGGGGCTTCTTGATGCCCAGGCCGTCCGCGGCGCTGATCACCGCCTGGCCCACCAGGATCGGGAGTTTCCCGTAGCCCTGGAACTGGACGATCACCGGCCGCTTGCCGTCGGCGGCACGGCCGTTGTTCGCGGGATGAATGATGTCCGCCTTGAGCACCGTGCCGTCGCTCATGGTGATCGGCACCGCGAGATCGGGCGAAATGCTGTTGTAGGGCTGCGGACCGTCGACCGCCGCGGTCCAGCCGGCGGCGTACGGACCGCCGTCAATCCCGGTGAACGCGGTATCGGAGGAGGCCGCCGGGGCCAGAAACGGGGTACACGCAAGGATCGCGGACACGATCACGAACCCCTTCACAGCCAACCGCGACGGCCGTCTCAGACCAAGCCTCACTGTGTCCCACCTCTCACAGAATCCATGGCCAGATTGTTGCTACTCACGAGTAATAACGGCTCGCCCGAAGACGACATCGTTTTACCCCGGGACGACAGCGGAGATTGAGACTCTTGCGTCCCAGACAATTGGCGGATTAAGTTACGATCCCGACCGGAAGAGTTAATCGAAGGGGTACGGCTCGATGACGATCATGGCGCGCGCGGCCAGCCTGCGTGGCTGCCGCGAACTCGTCGACGAGCTCGGCGGCGACGGCGTCGCACTGCTGGACCGGTTCGGCATCGCACTCGAGGCCGTACACAGCGAGGACGCCCTGGTCCCCGCGGAATCCCTGGGCTGGGTGCTGGAAATCGCGGCGGCCGAACTGGATTGCCCCGACCTGGGATTGCGGCTGGCGGCCCGCCAGGACCCCGATGTGCTCGGCCTACTGGCGGTCGCGATCACCAATGCCGCCACCGTCGGCGAGGGCCTCGCCTGCGCCACCCGCTTCCTGTCGGTGCAACACGAGGGTATCTCGCTCGGACTGGTCCCGGATCCCTACGGGCACAGCGGAACTCTCGCGCTGAACTATCGCGATGTCGCGGAGGTCTCCGGACTACAGCAGGGCGTCGACCAGGCCGCCGGGCTCATCCACCGGCATCTGCTGCGGGTCGCGGGCGACTACGGCCTGCGGACCGTTCACCTGCCGCATCCGGCGTACGCGCCGATCGCCCGCTATACCGAATTCTTCGGCGCGGAGGTCCGTTTCGACATGCCGACCACCGTGTTCCGTTTCCCGGCGGAGCTGCTGGAACGCCCGATCGAGGACCGCAATCCCGTCCTGCACCGCCTCGCCATGGACTATCTCGAACGCAACTACCCCGAGACCGATCCGAGCATGACCGCCCGGGTCCGTCTGGCCGTCGACCGCGCCATGCTGGAATCCCGCGCCGATATCGACACCGTGGCCCGCATGCTGACCGTGCACGAACGCACCCTGCAACGCGCCTTGGCCGCGGAGGGCACGACGTTCACCGAGGTGCTCGACGCCGCCCGCCGCGATGCCACCTATCGGCTGCTGTGCGAGACGGATCTGCCGATGAGCCGGATCACCGCCATCGTCGGCCTGCGCGAGCAGTCCGCGCTGACGCGGGTGGTGCGCCGCTGGTACGGCATCACCCCGCAGCAGGTGCGGACCGCGGCCCGCGCCCGGCGGGCGGGCCGCCCTGGGCCGGAACGTGTTTCGGTGGCCCAGGGCGGCCCCTCGGCCGGTCCGATCACATCGAGAGATCAGCCCGCGAGCTTCGCCAAGTTGGGGAAGTTGCTCAGCTCCCATCCGCCGTCGACCACCATGTCGATGCCGGTGATGTAGGAGGCGTCCTCGGAGGCGAGGAACAGGCTGGGAGCCGCGATCTGCTCCGGGGTGGCGGCGCTGATTCCGGTGGACGCCATCGTGAATACCGACCGCCGGTATTGCGCGGCCGGTGTCCGCCTGGATATGGATATGAATCCGTCGCCGGAGCACCTCCCCAACACCTCCGGCGTCACCCGCTTCTCCATCGACTTCCGCACCGTCCACCTCGGCGACGTCACCGCCGTCCGCGGCGCCCGCAACGTCG
>NZ_JBSGBY010000457.1:0-7000 GCF_053601505.1 Nocardia sp. NPDC004722 | reverse complement strand
GGCGTGGGCGGTGACGACCGCGATGCGCGGCGGCGTGCCCTGCGCGTCACCGCCCCGCCCTTCCCGGTGCAGTCGCCGCCGCAGCTCCGAATCGGTGTGTGCCGCACCGTAGTTCTCCGCCCGCGCGGTGCCCGCCCCGACCAGGATCACATCGGCGAGATCGCGCAGCAGCCCGAACACCGTGTGGTCGGCGGGCGTGCCCAGCCCGCCGGAGCGCCCGTCCACGCTGACCGCCCCGTCGATGCTGGTCACGAAGTTGACACGCACGTACGGGACACTTGCCTCTACCGGATACGCGTACAGCTCGACCAGGTCGTCGCGGGTGAGATCTGTGAGCTGAATCGCATTCGGCATACGCTGCATAAGGACCTATCCCATCACGCCTCTAGGCTTCCGCTGTGCAACAACGCCTCGTCGATCGCCACCCGGAGGTTCCGGCAGACCAGCTCGTGGCCCAGATGGTGCCGCCGCCCACCTTCGACGAGGTGAGCTTCGGTTCCTACATTCCGGACCCGAAGGAACCCTCGCAGGCCGCTGCCGTCCAGAAGGCCGAGCAGTTCGCCCAGCGGGTGACCGCGCTGCGCAAGGCCGCGGACAAGAAGTCCCTGTTCGGCAAGAAGAAGCCGGTGCACGGCATCGGCCTGTACCTCGACGGCGGCTTCGGTGTGGGCAAGACCCACCTGCTGGCGTCGATCTTCCACAGCGTCCCCAACCCGAAGTCGTTCGGCACCTTCGGCGAGGTCACCAATCTGGTTGGCGCGCTGGGCTTCAACAATGCCGTCGAGCGCCTGTCGGCCAACAGCGTGCTGTGCATCGACGAGTTCGAGCTCGACGATCCGGGCGACACCATGCTGGTCTCGCGTCTGCTCACCGAGCTGACCGATCGCGGCGTCTCCATCGTGGCCACCTCCAACACCCTGCCCGGCCAGCTGGGCGAGGGCCGCTTCGCCGCCCAGGACTTCCTGCGCGAGATCAAGAAGCTGGGCGCGCTGTTCGAGGCCGTGCGCGTGGACGGCCCCGACTACCGCCACCGCGACCTGCCGCCCGCCCCGGAGCCCGCCTCCTACGAGACGCTGGTCGAGAAGGCCGCGCACACACCGGGTTCCACGCTCGACGACTTCGACGAGCTGGTCAAGCACCTGAGCACCCTGCACCCGTCGCGCTACGGCGCGCTCATCAACGGCGTGACGTCGGTGAACATCTCGAACGTGCACACGGTCACCGATCAGGCCGTGGCGCTGCGCATCGTGGTGCTGGCCGACCGCCTCTACGACGCGGGCATCCCGGTGACCGTGTCGGGCGCGAAGCTGGACCAGATCTTCACCCAGGAGATGCTCGACGGCGGCTACCGCAAGAAGTACTTGCGCGCGATCTCCCGTCTCCTTGCACTCTCGCGTTTCGAGGCGCCCGCGCACGCCTGACCGCTCTTGGGGTTTCAGGGGCTTGCCCCTGAGAGCCCCCGAGAGTTGGGGTTTACCCCGGTGGTTCTTAAGGTCCCCACAGGTAATAAATTTCGAGGGTCAACGAAAACCGGTCCCGGTTCGGTTTTCGTCCTCGGAAGGAGATTTACCTTGCGTACTCGTGCTGTCCAAGCCGCCGCGGTGGTGACCATCGCCCTGTCCGCCAGCCTGGGTTCGGCGGCGACCGCCTTCGCCGTCGATCCGCCTGCCGCCACCTCCGACGTCATCGTCAACACGGACAACCGCGCCCTCGGCCTCACCGGCGTCCTCAACGCTCGCGACGCGGGCGGCTACAAGACCGCCGACGGCCACACCGTCCGCACCGGCCTGGTCTTCCGCACCGGCGACCTGTCCAAGGCCACCGACGCCGACCTCGCCAAGCTCACCTCCCTCGGCGTGGTCTCCGTCCACGACCTGCGCACCTCCTACGAGCAGCAGTTCATGGGCGTCGACAAGGTCCCCGCCGGCGCGACCGAGCACCACGACGACATCATCGGCCAGGCCCCGCCGCAGGTAATGGCCTCCACCCTCTCGGCTGGCACCGACCTCTACCGCGCCTTCATCACCGCCCCCGGCGCGAACGAGGGCTTCGCGAACGTCCTGCGCGACATCGCCGACAACCCCGGCGGCGTGCTGTTCCACTGCACCGCGGGCAAGGACCGCACCGGCTGGACCAACGCGGTCCTGCTGACGATCCTGGGCGTCGACAAGGACACCGTCTACTACGACTACCTCCTGTCGAACTACTACCGAGGCGCCAAGGACGGCGACATGATGAACGGCGTCACCTCCTCCGCCCTCGACTCGGCCTTCGACCAGGTGAACAGGACCTACGGCAACTTCGACACCTACGTCCGCGACGGCCTGAAGCTCACCGACGCCGACGTGGCCGCCCTGAAGACCAAACTGCTGGCCTGACAGCGGGTTTCGCTACATCAGGTACTTGCGGGCCAAGGCCGAGAGTACGAATCCGAGGAGCATGGTGGCGATCGAGGTGTAGACCGCCACCTTGCCCAGCGGGTGGCCCTTCTGGTTGGCGGCCAGGCCGAGAAGGATTCCGGCCCAACCGAACAGGCAGGGGACCAGGAGGGCCAGCCCGGCGGCGGCGAAGGCGGTGACGGCCAGTCCTTTGCCCTGGGATGCCTGCGCGTCGGGTGATTCGGGTGCCGGTGCGTCCGCCATGTTGTGCTCCCAGGCTGTTCGGTACGTAAACGCTACGCCGGGAGCGTGTTTCGCGTGGGGCAATAAATGGTTGACACCTCCGCGACTTGCCCGCTAATGTTCCGAGCCTCATGGGTATCGGTTTCCTGTTTTTGTGATCAGTTCGCCGCGTTGAGCTTCGCTCCGCGTCGAGTCCTCATTCACCCCGAAAACATGGGAGACCTCTGTGCTTACCCTCCAATCCGCTGTATCCCAGCTCACCCTGTCCGCCGTCACCAAGAGCTACCCCGGCCGCGTCGTGCTCGACGCGATCGACCTGTCCATCCGCCCGGGTGAGAAGGTCGGTGTGATCGGCGAGAACGGTGCGGGCAAGTCGACGTTGTTGCGGCTCATCGCCGGTCGCGAAGCGGCCGACGGCGGCGAGTTGATCGTGCGGGCGCCCGGGGGCGTCGGCTACCTGGCGCAAACCCTCGAACTGCCGCCCACGGCCACCGTCGGTGCGGCGATCGACCTGGCGCTGAGCGATCTTCGCGACCTCGAGCACCGAATGCGCACGGCCGAAGCCGAATTGGCGGCGCCCGGCCCGCTGGGTCGCCGCCTCGATGCCTACACCGCGCTGGCCGCGCGCTTCGAGGCACGCGGCGGGTATCAGGCCGCGGCGCGCGTCGATGCCGCCTTGCACGGTCTCGGCCTGCCGGGCCTGGACCGGAATCGCTTGCTGGGCACGCTGTCCGGCGGGCAGCGGCGACGGCTGGCACTGGCGGCCAGCCACGCGTCGACGAGATTGGGCTGGGCATTGCGGTAGATGCGGGTGCGTGGGGGAACGGAACCGTTCGCGAATTCGCCGAAGGAGTTCAGCAACTCACCCGGAAACTCTTCTATCTTCCCAAAACCGACGACATCCAAACCAAGAAGTTGCTCTGGAAGTTGGGCGGCAATCCTGCGCTCGTCATGCAGTTTGAACTTCCTATTGATGTTCTCAGTGCGCATTTGTCTCCGACTTCCACCTCACGACTCACGAAACACTAGCATGAACCCAACCGTTTCAAACCAGTTTGGTCGGCCGCCCAGGGTACTCACAGGGGCGTCTCCGCTACAAACCCGCAACCAGCGGTAACGGCTATCACGCCGCAACGAACGGCCCGTGGCGAGTCATCGTGGCGCACGGCCCGCAATGATTTCCCCCTGGGTCCGCAGACCTGGATTGCCAGGCTCCCAGTAGTTTCCGTGGGCAAACACATCAAGTGGCAAGGCACGCACGACCGGAAGGTCGATAGTGGCCCCGGAAGATGTGAAAACTGTTGCGCGAAATTCGCGATCGGTGGGATCGGTCCCGTGCACGAACTGACCGACGCGCGGTACCGGATCCGCGGGGTCGGCGGTCGCAAACACATGTGCACCGTTGCGGCCCGCAGGAATACCCGTCAATCGCAATTCCGAAACGTCTTCTACATCGACGCCGGGGCTGCCGACGAACACCACCGCGTCGGCATCGAGACAGTTAGCTCCCGACGCCGCCGCACCGATGACTGTGCTCCCGTAACTGTGTCCGAGAACGGTGTGGCGCGCGGCGATCCCCGGGTGCGCGGCGCGCAGTCCGGCCTCGAATCGGTCCAGGGCGGGCGCGCCGTCGTGCGCCCGGCGATCCCCCAGTGCCGCAGGCAGATCCGGTGGTGCGTCGTAGCCGTACCACGCGATGACCGAGGTGCGGGCGGCGGGATCGGCGCGCTGCGCGGCGGTGAGCAGGGCCCGCGAGCGTTCCAGGCCCACGCCGATCGCGGTGAGCGGGGAGCCGGTGCCGGGGACGAAGGTCGCGATATTGGCGGCGGTATCCGGATTGTTGAGTGCGATCACACCGTGGCCGCGCTCGTCGACGGCAAGCAGGAGGCGCTCGGGCGAGGCCGGGCCGAGTGCCGCGGTGAGCGCCGCATACCCGGCGAGCCGCGTCTGTATCCGTGTGCGCTCGGCTTCCCACTGCCGCAACCGAATCCAGCCGTCGTCGGTGGTCGGCAGGTTCTCGCCGCGAACCCAGTCGGGGTGGCGTTCGAGCAGCCACCGTTCCGCGTCGGCGGCGACCGCCCGCAGCCGCGGTATCGCGCGCCGGTTGTAGTGGTCGCGGACCAGCGCGGGCAGCCCGTCGCGCGCACCGAGCAGCGGATCGGCCTCGAAGAGTGCGTCCTGGTCGGCGGGCGACAGCGAATTCCACAGCGCGCCCAGCGCCTTCGGAGCCTCCGGCAGCCGCGCGGTCCCATCGAGAAATCCGGCGACCCGCGTATCCGGCCCACCCCCGCCCGGGTCGACGGCGAGTGCCGCGAGCGCGGCCACCGCCGCGCGCAGCCGCGCCCCCGCCCGCTCGTCCACCTCACCCGCGCTCTCCAGCAAGGGCACCAGCCGCGCCCGCAATTCCCGCGCCTTGGCCTCGAACCCCGCCTGAAAAATCAAGTCCAGCGCCAGATTCCCGGTCTCCGACCGCGGCGCCTGCACCTCCCCCTCCTCCGAAACCCGGCACCCGTTGTCCCGCGCCTCGTCCAGGATCCCCCGCACCAGCCCACACACCCGCTCCAGCACCACGGCCTCCGCGAGTGCCTCGGCAATGTCCAGCAGCGCGGTCCCCATATGGTCGGCCACCAGCCGATCCCCCATCGCATGCAAGGCGGCCGCGGCCCCCGCCGCCCCGACCCATCCGTCCGCCGCCCGTTCGATCAGCCGCCCGACCCGAACCATCGCGCCACCGCACACCTCATCGGCCTCCGCCACCGCCGCACCCGCGACCCCGATGGCTTCGGGCGCCCACCCGAGCACCTGCGACACCCCCGCACGTCCCATACCTGTCCCCCACAACTCCCGCTCGTCGACCAGTCGCTAATTCCCTGCCTGATCGCCGTCTGCTCTTCGGGCAGGGTCAGGCGGTGGGGTGTAGGTAGGCGTCGAGTTGAGTCTCGAGGGTTTGTTCGGCGTCTTCGTAGGTGGTGGTGGCCTGGTCGGTGGCGTCGGCGAGGCTGTGGAGGCGGTCGGCGAGGTGGTGCAAGGCACCGCGGATGGGGACGCCGACTGTGGAGGCGGCCGTGCCGAGGGCGGAATTGGGCATCGAGCGGGCCACCGTGGCGATGAGGTCGATCGGGTCGACCGCCGCGATGGTGTCGGCCTCGGCGCGGATGCCCGCGGCCATGATGCGCAGTGCCGTGATGTCGGCACGCAGCATGTCAGTCATGTTCTCCCCCACGTCGCTTGATCAACTCAGCGTTGTGTCCACACCCTAACGGGGGTGGGAGGGGGAGGCGGGGTGAGAAGGGCGGGGGTGTGGACAGCGCGGTGGCTGTTCACATTTCGGCGAGTGGCTAGCGGGCCGCGCGGGCGGCGTCGCGGGCCAGGGCGCGGTCGCGTTGTTCCTCGAAGCGCACGACGTCCTTGGCCATCTTCTCGAGGAAGGCGGCCAAGCCCTCGCGGAGGCGCTCGCCGCGGGCGGTGAAGTCGGTGCGTTCGAAGACATTCCATTTGCGCAGCACCGGCCAGATGACCTCGTCCAGGTGCTGGCGCAGATCGTAGATGCCGTGTTTGGCGATGAGCACGCTGTTACGCCGGAAGTCCGGCATGCCCGCGCCGGGCATGCGGAAGTTCTCGATGACGGCGCTGATGGCGGCCAGGGCGTCGTCGGGGACGAGGTCGAGGGTGGCGCCGCAGATATTGCGGTAGAAGACCATGTGCAGGTTCTCGTCCGCGGCGATGCGGGTGAGCATGCGGTCGGCGACGGGATCCTGGCAGGCCTTGCCGGTATTGCGGTGCGAGACGCGAGTGGCCAATTCCTGGAAGGTCACGTAGGCGACGCCGTGCAGCACGGCGTGGTCGCCGGTGCCGGTGGGATCGTCGACACCCTGTGACATGCAGGTCATCCGCGCGTGTTCGAGCGCCACCGGATCGACGCTGCGGGTGACGACCAGATAGTCGCGCAGCACGATCCCGTGCCGGTTCTCTTCGGCGGTCCAGCGGTCCACCCAGGTGCGCCACGCGCCGTCGCGGGAGAAGGCGTCGGAGATGAGCCGGTGGTAGGAGGGCAGGTTGTCCTCGGTGAGCAGATTGGTGACCATGGCGGCGCGGGCCACCTCGCCGAGTCTGGATTGCCCCGGCTCCCAATCGATTCCGTCCATGGCGGCGAAGTTGCGGCCCTCGTCCCAGGGCACGTAGTCGTGCGGATGCCATTCCTTGGCCAGCGACAGATGCCGGTTCAGATTCGCTTCCGCCACCGGCTCGAGTTCGGCCAGTAGTGCTTCGGGCGTCATGGTTACGGCCACGTCGGATCCCTGCTGTACGACTTTGTTTTCTCTTCGCGGTCTGCCTCGACCGATCCCCGTTCGCGAGCCTACCCGGATATTCACGCAATC
>NZ_JBSGBY010000456.1:0-7002 GCF_053601505.1 Nocardia sp. NPDC004722 | reverse complement strand
TGCTTGCGGATCGGCAGCTGCTTCGACGAGCCCGCCGACGTGCGGCAACTGTCGCTGTGGATGTCGCCGGACGATTGCGCGCGGCTGCTGGAGGCGTGCCTGGCCGCCGAGCCGCCCGGATATCGCGTCATGTGGGGTGTTTCGGCGAACACCCGCGCCGTGGTGTCACTGCGGGAGGCCGAGGCGATCGGCTACCGCAGCCTCGACGACGCCGAGCGCTTCGCCGACCGGATGCCGCCTGGCGAGCTGCCCGAACACATCGGCGGCGCCTTCCTGGAAACCCCGCTGGGACAAGCGAACCCACTCTAGTCATTCACATTCGTGAACGCATGAGCTGATACCGAACATGCATCGGAATCCGTATTGTGTTCGCCCATCGAGCATGTGAGCCTGGGCACACTCGATTGGCAGTAAAGGAAGCGTCACCCATGCAGCAATCGGCCACGACGCCCGCCCAGCGACGGCGGATCAACGTCTCCTCCCTGTATTTCTTCGGCGCACTCGGCGGCATCCTGTTCGGCTACGACCTCGGCGTCATCTCCGGTGTGCTGTTGTTCATCGTGAAGCCCTGGCATCTGGACTCTTTCGCCAAGGGCGTGATCGGTGGCTCGCTGGCGGCGGGCGCGGTGTTCGGCGCCATGATGGCCGGGCGGCTCGCCGACCGGTACGGCCGCCGCCCCACCATCATGGTGGCCGCGGTGATCTTCACCGCCGCCGTGCTGGCCTGCGCCTTCGCCCCCAGTTACCCGATCATGGTGGTGGCCAGGTTCATTACCGGCATCGCGGTGGGCTGCTCGTCGGCGACCGTGCCGATGTATCTGTCCGAGCTGGCGCCCACCCGGGTGCGCGGCGCGCTGTCCACCCTCAACCAGTTGATGATCGTGTCGGGCATCCTCATCGCCTACATCGTCGACTGGGCGCTCAGCGGCTCCGGAAATTGGCGGCTCATGTTCGGCCTGGCCGCCGTGCCCGCGGTGATCCTGTTCTTGGGCCTGTTCACGCTGCCGGAAACGCCGCGCTGGCTGGTCAAGACCGGTCGCGACGAGGAGGCGCGGCTGGTGCTGGAACAGACGCACCGCGACGAGGACCCCGACGCGGCCCTCGACGGCATCCGCGACGTGCTGCGCCTCGACGGCGAGCAGCGCGGCCGACTGCGCGATCTGACCACCCGCTGGGCGCGCCCGGCACTGGTGGTGGCGCTGATCCTGGCCGTCGGCCAGCAGTTCGCGGGCACCAATGCCGTGAACCTGTACGCGCCGGACATGTTCAAGCAGTTGGGTTTCGGCACCCAGAACGCGCTGTTCGCCTCCACGATCATGGGCACGGTGAAGCTGATCTTCACCGCGTGGGTGTTCCTGATGGTCGACCGCTGGGGCCGAAAGCCGTTGCTGCTGCTGGGCAATGTCATCATGGCGCTGTCGCTGTTCCTGCTCGGGCTCACCGTGCTGACCATGCACAAGGGCACGGGCACCGGCATCATCAGCCTGATCGTGCTCAACCTCTACTGGGTCGGCTACGAGCTGGGCTGGGGTGCGGTGGTGTGGGTCATGATCGCGGAGATCTTCCCGCTGCGGGTGCGCGGCATCGGCACGGCCACCGCGTCGACGGTGCTGTGGGCGGCCACCTTCGCCATCACCTTCCTGTTCCCGGTCATGAGCGATCCGAATCATCTGGGCCTGGCCTATTCCGCGTGGATCTTCGCGTCGGTGAGCGTGGTGCTGTTCGTCCTGGTGCGCCGGTATGTGCCGGAGACCAAGGGGCGCAGCCTGGAAGAGATCGAACTGGACTTGCGGGCGCGCGCGGGGCGGATGGCATGACGGTCGTCGCGTATGTGTCGAATGCGGGCAGCGGCGATATCTCGGTGCTGCGGCTGAGCCCGGACGGCATGCTGTCCGCCGTGCAGACGGTGGCCGTCGGCGGCACGGTGATGCCGCTGGCGGTCGCGCCCGACCGCCGTCACCTGTACGCGTCGGTGCGCTCGGCACCGTGGTCGGTCGCCTGCTTCGAGATCGATTCCGGCACGGGCGAACTGCACCCGACATCGACCGTGCCGCTGCCGGAGAATATGGCGTACCTGTCCACCGACCACGGCGGGCGGTACCTGCTCGCCGCGTCCTACACCGGCGACGCCCTCTCGATGAATGCCATCGGCGCGGACGGTGTGGTGACCGCGGACCCGGTCGAGGTGCTGGCCACCCCGCCGCACGCGCATTCGATCATCACCGATCCCTCCGACAGGTATCTGTTCGCGGCGGCGCTGGGCGGGGATGTGTTGTTGCAGTACCTCTTCGATCCTCGGACCGGGCGGGCCGTCCCGAACAGCCCGGCCTTCGTCGCCACCAAACCCGGTGCGGGGCCGCGTCATCTGGTGTTCCATCCCCACGGCCACCTGGTGTACGTCGCGAACGAACTGGACGGCACCGTCGGCAGCTACGAGTTCGACTCCGGCACCGGCCATCTCATCCCGCTCGACACCGTCCCGGCGCTGCCCGAGCCCCTCGACGCCCCGTGGACGGCCGAGCTCCGATTCACACCCGACGGCCGCCTGCTGTATGTCTCCGAACGCCGCTCGAGCACCATCGCCGGATTCCGGGTCGACCCCCGCACCGGCGCACTCACCCCGCTCGGGCACACCGCGACCGAAATCTGCCCGCGCGGCATGGGAATCGACCCCTCCGGGCACTATCTCGTGGCCGCGGGGGAGCAGTCGGACGCGGTCACCTCCTATGCCATCGAGCCGGAGACCGGCACGTTGACCGCGGTGGATCGCCGCCGGGTCGGCCGGAACCCGAACTGGGTGGAGTTCGTGGCGCTCGGAGGACGAACGACCCGCGCCGTTCGAGGCCGTGATTGCGGTTGCGGTGGCCGATTGTCGTCATGAGTGCGGTACTCGTCGCTCCGCGTCGGTGCGGTCGCTGATGATCCGGGGCAGATCCAGCGCCGCGAGGCGTGCCGGGTCGACGATCAGGTGGATGGCCGCGATCCTGTTGTCGGCCACGGTGAACGACATGACCGATAGCGGGGTCGCGTCCTCGCGCCAGGAGACATACCCGGGCAGGCCGTCGACCAGCACCCGCTGGTGACGGGTGACCGCACCGGAGAACGTCCGCGCGCGAGTGGCCACCTCGGTCGCGCCGAGCGTGACGAAGGTGCCGCCCGCGGTGTCGACCGTCAGGCGGACATCCGGATCCAATACCCGCAGCAGCGCCTCGAAATCGCCTTCGACCGCGGCCGCCCGGAAGGCCCCGGCCACTTCCCGCTGCGCCCGGGCGGCGGGCGTCGGCGGCTGGGTGGACTGCACCTTGCGGCGGGCGCGGCTGGCGATCATCTTGGTGGCATCGGCGGATTTGCCCAGGATCTGGCCGATTTCGGTGAACGGCACCGCGAACATGTCGTGCAGGACGAACGCCAGCCGCTCACTCGGCCCCAGCGAGTCCAGCACGACCAGCAGGGCCAGGCCGACCGAATCGGCGAGCGCCACATAGTCCTCCGGCTCCGGGGTGTCGTCCACGACGATGACCTCCGCCATGCCCTCCTCGTAGAGCTGCTCGGGCCGACTGCTGCGAGAACGCAACAGGTCCAGGCTGATTCGCCCCACCACGGTGGTGAGCCAGCCCGCCAGATTCCCGATGGCCGCCGGGTCCTGGCGGTCCAGCCGCATCCACGCCTCTTGGACCACGTCCTCGGCATCGGCATGCGAGCCGAGCATGCGGAAGGCGAGCAATCGCAATCGATTCCGATGCGCCTCGAACAGCGTGGTCACCGGATTCACCGGACCGGTGCGCATCGCTCACCTCCCCTGGCGCTGCTGGCGCAGTGAGATCCGGTTGCCGTCCGGATCCACCGCCTCGATGCGCATGCCGAAGGCGTAGTCCTCCGGCGCCTCGGCCAGGAAGGGGACGCCGCGCTCCCGCAGTACCTCGAAATCCTTTCTCAAGTTATCGGATTCGAGGATCAGCGGCCCGGGCGCGGCCACGTCCTGCGCCCCGGCCGGTTGACCGGCGGCGGGCTCGTGCGGCCACAGGATGATGTCGAAGGCGTTGCCGGGCGCCTTCAGGGTGAGGAAGCGGCCATCGGGACCGGTGTAGTCGATGTTCTTCACCAGGCCGAGCGCCTCGGTGTAGAACGCCAGGGCGCGGTCCTGATCGGTGACATAGATCGTCACGTACATCACGTCCGTCAGCATGCTGTGCTCCTTCGTCGATCTCGGCGACCACGGTTTTCCGTCGTTGCTGATATGACGCGGCAGCGCCCGAAAAGGTAACAGGCCCCGGCGGATCGGCCGTCACGGCCGTGTCGTCGCCACTGTGCTGCCAATCACCTATTCGCTTGTAGCGCAGGCGAATTCGATCTTCTACGGTGTGATCGAGCCCCGAGGAGACCGCGGTGAAACGCCTGCTATTTCTATTGATCGCGATCGTCGTGGTCGTGTCGACCTACGATTACGCCCACTCGGCCGGGCACTACGGGCTGATCATCGTGGCGGGCCTGGCCGCGGCGCTGCTGATGATCCGCAAAGCCGTCGGGTAGCGGGCGGCGAGGGGCAGACTGGAGGCATGGATCCTGTCGCCGCTCTGCGCCAGATCGCGTACTACAAGGACCGCGCCCGCGAGGACACCCGGCGGGTCATGGCCTACCGCAATGCCGCCGACATCCTCGAACGCCTCGACGAGGCGCAACGGACCCAGCTGGGACGATCCGGCGGCTGGCAGTCGCTGCCCGGCATCGGCCCCAAGACCGCCGCCGTGATCGCCCAGGCCTGGGCCGGACGCGAGCCGGACGCCCTGGTCGCGTTGCGGACCGCCGCGAAAGACCTGGGCGGCGGCGAGTTGCGGGCCGCGCTGCGCGGCGACCTACACGTGCACTCGAACTGGTCGGATGGGGTGGCCCCGATCGCGGAGATGATGGCGGCCGCGGCCGCCCTGGGCCACGAATACTGCGCTCTCACCGACCATTCGCCCCGGTTGACCGTCGCCAACGGTCTCTCACCCGACCGCCTGCGTCAGCAGCTCGAGGTCATCGACGAGCTCCGCGACCGCTTCGCGCCGATGCGCATCCTCACCGGCATCGAGGTCGACATCCTCGACGACGGCTCCCTCGACCAGGAACCGGAACTGCTGGAGCGCCTCGACATCGTGGTGGCGAGCGTGCACTCCAAGCTGGCCATGGACTCCGCCGCCATGACCAGGCGGATGATCCGCGCGGTCTCCGAGGGCCACGCGAACGTGCTCGGCCACTGCACCGGACGCCTCGTCGAGGGCAATCGCGGCACCCGCGCCGAGTCGCGCTTCGACGCCGAGCGGGTCTTCACCGCCTGCCGCGACCACGGCACCGCCGTCGAGATCAACTCGCGCCCGGAACGCCGCGACCCGCCGACCCGGTTGCTGAAGCTGGCCCTCGACATCGGTTGCGACTTCTCCATCGACACCGACGCCCATGCTCCCGGCCAGCTCGACTTCCTCGGCTACGGCGCGCAGCGTGCCCTGGACTGTGGCGTGCCCGCCGACCGGGTCGTCAATACCCGGCCGGTGGACGAGCTGCTGGCGTGGGCCGGAAAGTCCTGAGCCGCAGCGGTTTAGGCAGCGGCTTGGGTCAGGCCATCTTGCCGTTGTCGACGCTGTAGATCGCGCCGTGGACCGCCGACGCGTCGTCGGAACACAGGAACGCGATGACATTGGCGACCTGGGCCGGTTCCATCAGCCCGCGCGCGGCCGCGATCTTCATGATCAGCGTGTAGTCCGGATCCTCGGGGAAGGTGAAATTCTGCACCATCGGCGTGGTCATGCCGCCGGGGCAGACCGCGTTGATCCGGATGCCGCGGCTGTCGAATTCGAGTGCCATGGCCCGGGTCAGCCCGATCAGACCGTGTTTGGCGGCGCAGTATCCCGCCGAGTACGCCTGACCCTCGAGTCCCGCGATCGAGGAGACGTTCACGATGCAGCCCTTGCGCTCGAGCAGCGACGGCAGCGCGGCTCGCGACAGGAAGAACGGCGCGCTCAGATTGACGGCCAGTTCGTGCTGCCAGTCGGCGTCGGTGACGTCGGCGGTGTGGCGCATGACGTGCGCCCCGGCCGCGTTGACCAGGATGTCGATCCCGCCGAACCGGTCGACGCAGGCCCGGACCACCTCGCCGGACGCGCCCGGATCGGCGAGGTCGGCTGCGAGCCAACCGGTTTCGGGCCCGTCGAGCACCTCGCTGAGCCGGGCCTTGTCGCGCCCGACTCCGAACACCTTCGCCCCGCCCGCCCGCAGCGAGTCCACCACGGCCCGCCCCAGCCCCGAGGACGCCCCGGTCACCACGGCCACCCGCCCACCGAATCGCCCGGCCTCGTCAGCCATACCTGTCTCCATTCCATCCGCGACCCGACTGAAACACGTTCCAGTTCGAACGGGTTCCACCGTAGCCGGGTTGTCCGCCGGTGCGCACCGCATCCTTCTCGCCAATTGAAACGAATTCAGTTCACATGTAGGGGGTTTGAGTTAGCCTTCCCAGCGTTCCGATCCCATGCGCAATTCCGAAACGAGGAACGCTCGATGAAATCCCTTGTCGTGAAAGCCTGTGCCGTCGCCGCACTCACCACAGGTTTGGCCGCGGCCCCGGCGATGGCCGATCCGCTGGTCCTGCAACCGGCCGCACCCGAATCGGTCGACGCCACCCCGATCGCCGGACTGGTCCCGCTGACCGGATCCGCGGGCCTGTCCAACTCCCTCACCTGTGCCCTGAAGACCTTCTCGGCCTCGATGCCCTGCCTCCTCACCTGACCCGCCCGGGCCCGGAGCCGCGCCGTGCCTGGGCGCGACGTGCCTGCCCCGGGCCCTAGGATCGGGGCCATGTGGAACCCGGAGGAACGCCGATGAGCCTGGCTATCCTGCTCACGCTCGCCGACTCGCGCCTGCCGATCGGCGGGCACGTGCATTCCGGCGGGGTCGAGGAGGCCGTCGCCTCCGGGCTGCTGCGCGATGTGCCGTCGGTCGAGCTCTACCTGCGCCGCCGCGTGCGCA
>NZ_JBSGBY010000455.1:0-7016 GCF_053601505.1 Nocardia sp. NPDC004722 | reverse complement strand
GGCGGCGCGGGTGATCAGCTCGGGAGGGGTGTGAAAAGCATCCGCGCCCAGACAGATCGGCGAACGGGCACCGTGACCGTGCAACTCGTAGGGCATGTCGCCCGCGCGGCGGACCTCCGCCACCCGACCGGCCTTGCGTATCGGCGCGGTGCAGACCTCCTGGCATGCCGACCCGAACGAGCACACCGCCGTTCTCGCCGAAGGGATTCGGCGCGCCGCGGACCTCGGCGCGGAGGTCGTCTGCCTGCAGGAGCTCACCCTCAGCCCCTATTTCGCCACCGTCCCCGACAACCCTGACGCCCCCGCGTATCGCGAGCGCATCCCGGACGGCCCCACCACCGCCTTCGCCCGCGAGCAGGCGATCGCCCACGGCGTCCACGTGCACGCCTCGCTCTACGAGCACAGCGCCACCGGCCGCGGCTTCAACACCGCGATCCTCGTCGCCCCGGACGGCAGCCTGCTCGCCCGCACTCGGAAGCTGCACATCCCGGCCTTTCCCGGCTATCACGAGGACCATTACTTCGACCCCGGTGACAGCGGCTACCCGGTCATCGAGGCGGCGGGTGCGAACTTCGGGTTTCCGACCTGCTGGGATCAGTGGTTTCCGGAACTCGCCCGCGCCTACTCCCTGGGCGGGGCGGAGATCCTGGTGTATCCGACCGCCATCGGCAGCGAACCCGAGCCCGCCGACTTCGACACCGAACCGCTGTGGCATCGGATGATCACCGGCAACGGCCTGGCCAACGCCACCTTCATGGTGGTGGTCAATCGCATCGGCCACGAGGACGGTCTCACCTTCTACGGCTCGTCCTTCATCTGCGACCCCTACGGCCGCACCCTGGTGCGCGCCCCGCGCGACCGCGACACCGTGCTCGTCGCGGATCTGGACCTGGATCAGCGCCGCGACTGGCTCTCGTTCGGATTCTTCGCCACCCGCCGCCCGGCCGCCTACGACGTCCTGACCGCCCCCCTCCCGCCCACGACTCCCTGAATACCCGTCCCCGCTCGAAATCAGGTCCGATCATGCTCAGAAACAGTCGAATTCGCGCCACCCTGGTGGCCCTCTGCGTAGCCGCCGTCGCCACCGGATGCGCCGGGCGGGCTCCCACCGCCACCCCGCCCGCCAATGACACCGGCGCACTGCTCAACCTCTCCCCGACGACGCCCGCCGCCGCGCACGGCGTGGACTCCGCCACCTGGGCGCTGTACCGCAACCCCACCACCGTCGATCCCGCGATGGCCTTCGACTATCCGGAGAACACCGTCGTCGCCACCATGTGCGATGCGTTGCTGCGCCAAAAGCCGGACGGCAGTGTCGATTTCGGTCTCGCCAGCGACTACCGCTACCAGTCGCCGACCTCGCTGGCGCTGACGATCCGCAAGGGCGTCACGTTCTGGGACGGCAAACCGCTCACCGTCGACGATGTCGTCTACAGCCTCAACCGCCACCGCGATCCGTCGCTGGGCGGCTTCTACGGCACCGTGTTCGACCGCGTCGACAAGATCACCGCCCAGGGCCCCGACCAGGTGGTCATCACCCTGACCCAACCCGACTACTGGCTGCCGGGCGAGCTGTCGGCCATGCCGGGCATCGTGGTGGAGAAGAGCTTCGCGGAGCAGGCGGGCGCGAAATTCGGTACGCCCGAAGGCGGAACGATGTGCACCGGGGCCTACCAGCTGTCCAAGTGGACCGCGGGCGACACCTTGAAAGTGACCGCCAACCCCCACTATTGGGACACCGGCCTGAAGCCGCTCACCAAAGAGCTGACCTTCCGGGGCATCTCGGACGCGGCGACGCTCACCACCGGACTGACCACCGGCGAGATCGACGGCAGCTATGTCACCGATACCTCGAATGTGAACCAGCTCCAGCACATCGGGACGGTGTCGGTGAAGCTCGGGCCGACGCTCGAGAGCGAATTCTTCATTCCGGCCAAACTCACCGGGGTGCTCGGTGACGTGCGGGTCCGGCGCGCGTTGTCGATGGCCTTCGACCGCCGCAGCTTCATCAGCGCGGTCTACGCGGGCAACGCCCTGGAACCCCGCACCTCCACCAATCCGGGCACCTGGGGTTACGCCAAGGACACCTTCACCGCCGCGTGGAATGCCGCGCCGGAGGTCAAGCGTGATCTCGACGAGGCCAAACGCCTGATCCAAGAGGCGGGCGCGACCGGAAAGCCCTTGGTCATCGGCACTTCCAGCGGGATGGCGACGGTGGCGACCATGTCCAATGCCTGGCTGGAGGTCGCCAACGCGATCGGCCTGCACGCCACCCTCTACAACGTCTCGCCGGAGAACTACATCAACTTCTTCACCGATCCCAAGGCGCGTGAGGGCGTCGACGCGTTCAGCACGACGACCTATGGCGACTACGCCGATCCGGCCGCGCTGATCTCGACATACGTACTGCCCAACCACAATCAGAACTACTCGGGCTACGAAAACCCCGCCCTCACCGACTGGCTGAACAAGGCGCGGGCGGAAGCCGACCCGGCCCGTCGCGCCGCGGATGTCGTCGAGGCCGACAAGATCGTCATGTCGGATCTGCCGTGGATCCCGGTCGCGCACCCGGTGACGTTCCTCGCGCTCAGCAAGAAGCTCACCGGCATCCCGACCTCGTTCTCCTACATGCAATCACCGGCGCTGGCCATGCTCGGCGCGGCGGGGAGCTGAGATGGCCCGCTTCCTGCTCCGACGGCTCGCCCTGCTGCTGGGCACCATGTTCGCGGCGAGCCTCGCGATCTACGGCGCGCTGTATCTCGCACCGGGAGACCCGATCTCGGTGCTGAGCGGCGGCCGCCAGCTCACGCCGGAGGCGCGGGCGGTCCTGGAAGCCCGCTATCACCTCGACCAGCCACTGCCCCAACGGTATTGGCACTGGCTCAGCTCGGCACTGCACGGTGATTTCGGCTATTCGACCACCAGCCGCCAGGATGTCGGCACGCTCATCGCGCAGCGCGCACCCACCAGCATCGAGCTGGTGGGGTACGCCGCGGTGATCGTGATCGTGCTCGGCATCGGCATCGGCGTGCTGAGCGCGCTCAAGCCCGGCCTCGTCGACACCGTCGCGTTGCTGCTGACCACGGTGTTGTCGGCGCTGCCGTCGTTCGTCGCCGCCCTGCTGCTGATCAGCCTGTTCGCGGTCGATCTGCGCTGGTTCCCGGCTCTCGGCGGCGGCCAAGGGTTTTCGGATCAGCTGTGGCATCTCACTCTGCCCGCGGTCGCCCTGGCCGGTAGTGCGCTGGCGCTGGTGGCGCGGGTCACCCGCGCCTCGGTGCGGGCCGAGGCGGACAGCGAACGGGTGCAGACCGCGATCAGCCGCGGCATCCCGCGCACGGCCATCCTGCGCCGCCACGTGCTGCACAACGCGTCGATTCCCATCGTGACGGTGACGGGGCTGACCATCGCCACGCTTATCGTGCTGGTCTCGATCGTGGAGGAGGCGTTCAGCCTCAACGGTCTGGGATCGACCCTGGTGAACGCCGCCGCGAGCAAGGATTTCGCGGTGGTGCAGGCGATCTCGCTGCTGATGGTGGCGGCCTTCGTCATCGTCAACGCGCTGGTCGACCTGCTCTACGCACGCCTGGATCCGCGAGTGGCGCTCGGAACGGCGGCGGCCTGATGACGACGACCATGACCCTGACCCGGCCGGGCGTGCGGCTGGCCCGCCGCCTGTCCGGCATCGGCTGGATCGGTTACGCGAGCGCGGTCGTCATCGTGCTCGCCGCCATCGTGGCGGTCTTCGGGCCGCTGCTCGCGCCCTACCCGTCCGACCAGAGCGATCTCGCGAATGCCTTCGTCGGACCGGGCGGCGGGCATCTGCTCGGCTTCGATTCCCAAGGGCGGGACCTATTTTCGCGAGTGCTGGTCGGTGCGCGATCGCCCATGCTCGGCGCGCTCATCGTCGTGGTGCTCGCGGTGGCGGCGGGGACGCTGCTCGCGGTGGTGGCGAGCTGGCGGCACGGCTGGATCGACAATCTCATCTCCTCGGGCTCGGACCTGGTCTTCGCCTTCCCCGGTCTGCTGCTGGCGGTGCTGACCGCCGCCATCGCGGGCCCGAGTCAATGGTCGGCCGCGATCTCTCTGGCGGTCGCGTACACGCCGTATGTCGTGCGCGTCATTCGCGGTGCGGCACTGCGGGAACGCGCGCTGCCGTATATCGAAGCCCTGGAGGTGCAGGGCTGCTCCGCGTGGTCGATCTGCGTGCGGCACATCGTCCCGAACATCGCCCCGCTGCTGGTCGCGCAGGCCACCATCCTGTTCGGCTGGGCGGCACTGGATCTGGCCGCCATCTCCTTCCTCGGCCTCGGCGTGCAACCGCCGCGGGCGGATTGGGGTGTCATGGCGGCCGAGGGGAAAACCGGTGTGCTGCAAGGCTATCCCGCCGAGTCACTGGCTGCCGGGTCAGTGCTCGTGCTGGTCGTCGTCGCAGTGAACGTGCTGGGCGAACGGCTCAACGATCGGAATGCGAGGGAATCGCGATGACCACAACCCCACTGCTCGCCGTGCGCGAGTTCGGGCTGACGCTGCGCGTGAGGGGGCAGCGCCGGGAAGTCCTGCGCGACATCTCGTTCACCATCGATCGGGGCGAGGCGCTCGGCCTCGTCGGCGAGTCAGGGGCGGGAAAGTCCCTGACCGCCAAGGCCATTGCCCGTCTGCTGCCGGACGGCGCGACCACCACCGGCGATATCCGGCTCGGTGACCACGATCTGCTCGGCCTGCGCGGTGAGGCCCTGCGGCGGGCCCGCACCGACATGGCCGTGATCTTCCAGGACCCGCGTGTCGCCATCAATCCGGTGCGGCGCATCGGTGACTTCCTCACCGAGCAGTTGCGCTCGGTGGACCGCGTCGGCCGGGACGAGGCGACCCGGCGAGCGCAGGAAGTGCTGTCGGCCGTCGGCATCACCGACACCGCGCGCCGGCTGCGGCAGTATCCGGGCGATCTGTCCGGCGGCATGCTGCAGCGCGTGATGATCGCGGCGGCCCTGCTCGGCAAGCCTAAACTCATTCTCGCCGACGAACCCACCACCGCCCTGGACGTCACCACCCAGTCCGAGGTGATGGCGATCCTCGACGAACTGCGCCGCGACGCCGGGGTCGCCCTGCTGTTCATCACCCACGACCTCGATCTCGCCGCGGCCGTCTGTGACCGTACCGCCGTCATGTACGCCGGTCAGATCGTGGAATCCCAGAGTTCCGCACGGCTGCACCATGATCCGCTGCATCCCTACACCGCCGCTCTGGCCCGCGCCCGCCCGGACCTCGACCACCCGACACCCCGGCTGAGCGTCATCCCCGGCCAGCCCATCGGCGCCTGGCAGGCCGACGCGAATTGCGGCTTCGCCCACCGCTGTCCGCATCGGCGGCCCGAATGCACCGCCTCCGGGCCGATCTCGCTGCACAGCGAGGCCGACGGCGCGGTGCGCTGCCTGCGCAGCCTCGAACTCCGCGACGAACTGAAGAGAGTCGGCGTATGACGAATCCGATACTGAGCGTGCGGAATCTGACCAAGCACTTCGGCGCGTTCACCGCCGTCGACGATGTCAGTTTCGAACTTCCCGCCGGGTCGTCGCTGGGCATCGTCGGCGAATCCGGTTCCGGGAAGACCACGGTGGCGCGGATGGTGCTCGGCCTCGAACAGCCGAGCTCGGGCACCATCACCTGCTGCGGCAACGACCGTTCGCATCCCTCGCGGTCCACCCGCGCCCGGCGGGTGCGCGCCGGTGAGGTCCAGATCGTCTTCCAGGACCCGTATTCCAGCCTCGACCCGCGCCGCACCATCCGCCACGCGCTCACCGAAGCCATCGGACTGCACCGGCCGGGCTCGCCCACCGCCGTGCGGGAACGCGTGGACGAGCTCGCCGAGATGGTGTCGCTGGACGAGCGGCTGCTGTCCTCGCTGCCCGCTCAGCTGTCGGGCGGGCAACGCCAGCGCGTCGCCATCGCCCGCGCGCTGGGCACCGATCCCCGGGTCCTGGTACTCGACGAGGCCGTGGCCGCGCTCGATGTCTCGATCCAGGCGCAGGTGCTCAACCTGCTCGCCGATGTTCGTGCGGCGACCGGTATTTCGTACGTCTTCATCACCCACGATCTGGCCGTGGTCCGCCAGGTCACCGAATTCAGCCTGGTCATGCGCAAGGGCAGGGTGGTCGAGTCGGGCCGCACCGCCGATCTGCTCGCCGATCCCCAGCACTCCTATACCCGTGCGCTGCTGGCCAGCGTGCCTCGTCCCGGCTGGACTCCGAGCCGACGACCCTTGCCTGACTGAAGAATTGGTCAATATCACGCGGTATCGTCTATCGCTGTCGCATCATGCGAGATCGTGGAAAGAGAGCGTATGTCCCGTCGCCGCAACGACATTCTCGAAGCCGCAGTCCGAGTCGTGGCCCAGCACGGTGTGCGGGGCCTACGGGTCGACGCGCTCGCCAAGGCGGCCGGAGTCTCGACGGCGCTGATCTACTACCACTTCCAGGACCGCGCGGGCCTGGTCTCGAGCACCCTCGATTTCATCACCACCCGCGCCGAGCAGTACACCGACAGCACCGCGGACCCCGACGCCGATCCGCGCCGCCACCTCGAGGAAACGCTGCTGTCCGAGTTCCAGGACACCGCGGTCGTCATCGAGAACAGCACGGCCTGGGGCGAATTGCGGGCCAGCGCGGTCTTCCAGCCCGAACTGCGCGATCAACTCCGCACCTCGACCCAAGCCTGGACCGACGACATCGGCGGCCTCATCCGCACCGCGCAGCAGCGCGGCACCGTCGCGATGACGGTGTCCGCCGACGAGGCCGCCGACCGCCTCACCGCGCTCATCGAAGGGCTCAGCATGCGCTGGCTGAGCGGTTCGCTGGAACTCGAACAGGCCCGAAAACTGCTGCGCGGCGCGCTCATCGCCGAACTCGGGCCCTAGCCGGTCCCGGAATCGTCACGACCACGTCCTCGCGGGCGATCAGATCCTCGTCCTGCACGTCGCCGTCGGCCGCGATGATCTTGGTGCGGCGCTCGTCGCCGTACTT
>NZ_JBSGBY010000454.1:0-7027 GCF_053601505.1 Nocardia sp. NPDC004722 | reverse complement strand
GGACTGGCTCACGCATCCGGAACATGCCGTGTCCAAGGAGAAGGTGTATCAGGACAGCTGCGTGCGCCGGGCGCCGGCACGGAGTTCGACGGCTTCGCACCCACCAAGATTGAGAAGCTCGATGCGCAAACGGTGCGCGTGTGGCCAACCGATCCCATCAACCCCATCGTAGGCCACCTTTACCTACTGCGCCATTACACCTACGAAAAGCACGCCGTTGTCATGGACGGCAATTCCCATCTCTCGTTCCGCAACGTGAACATCTACACGTTTCCTGGCGAGGGATTCGTCACTGGCGGCGATCAGCATCACTTCGAGCTGGTCAATTGCCGCGTCGCTCCTCCAGCAAACGAGCGCCGTCCCATCACCACCACGGCCGACGGATTTCATGTCATGCAGTCGCAAGGTTTCATCCGGCTGGAGCAATGCGAGTTCAGTTTCATGGGCGACGACTGCGTGAACATTCACGACAATATCCACATGGGTGTCCGCCGCGTGGATGACTACACCCTGGTCGCAACTGACATCGTCGAATGGCAAAGTCCTTTCTCGGCTGGCGATCCAGTCGAGCTCCGCAACGCTGATCTATCGCCGACCGGCTTTACCGCCAAGCTGAAATCTGCCGCCGTGGACTCCGAGAAGAGCGAAGTCACACTGATCTTCAGCCAGAAGCTTCCCAGGCGCATCGCCGATGACGCCATTCTCTTCAATCGACGCTATGGTTCACACAATGTCATTGTTCGCAATTGCTACTTCCACGAGAATCGGGCGCGAGGCGTCTTGTGCAACAGCGCCGACTGGCTCGTCGAAGATAACCGTTTCTTTCATAACCAGTTCGCCGCCATGCTTCTGAAACCAGACGTGTCCCCGGGTCTCTGGGCAGAGGGCTTCGGCGCGCGCAACGTCATCATCCGGGGGAACGAGTTCGTGTCATCCAATTCCATGGGAATCGACGATGGACCAGTCGTTGAGTTAGGCGCGACGGTCCGCGGCGCCAGCACTGCGTATCCTCTGCTCGATGGAGTGTTGCTCGAGGAGAACAAATTTACAGAAATGTCGGGCCCCGCAGTAGCAGCCTCCTCGTTCAAGAGCCTGGTGATCAGGAAAAACTTCGTGACGAATCTCGAGGAGGCGCCGGTTGCGGAGAAGATGCGCGGCAGCATTCGCGCCGAGCTGGGAACCGACCTCTGGGTGGAAGGCAATGTCTGGACGACGCAGAAGGACATTGAAGCTCCCAGTCTCTTCTACGATGCCGACACCACACACTCGATCGTGTGCCGTGCCAACGAGCTAAAGAGTTAGCGTCAGCCCGGCGGAAGAAAACAACCTCGGATCATCCGTGGGGACTGCCCCCGGGCAGGTCATTGAGTCAACCGAACTCGGGGCAGTCCCTTCTCTCGGTGCCGCCACTACAGCGGCGGCGATGTATGCCGACGGACGTATCAAGGCAGGTATGGGTCTGGACGGTGGAGGCGTCGGACCGGTTGTCGAGGGCGGTCTGGATCGCCCCTTCCTCGTGGTGGGCACCGAGGGTAAGGGTGGCATGGCCACCAATGTTCTCCTACAGCAGTTTTGGTCGAATCTTCGCGGATGGCGACTCGGACTGACGCTGAAAGGTGCGGCCCACAACTCCTTCGGCGATGACGCTCAACTCATACCGATCGCATTACCGCTCGCGGGCATTTCGCCGGAGGAAATACGAGGAATGGTCGGCACCATCCCGCCCGATCGTGCGCTTGCCTTCCAACGAGCGTATCCAGTCGCCTTCTTCGACCAGCAGTTGCGGGGCGTCGGTCACCTGCTGGACGGGGCTTCTCCCAGGCCGATCGGTATGTTGCTCGGCCTGAGCGTGGTTGGCATTCGCGAGGGCAGGTAGTCGACGTAACCCGGTGTCCGCGAACATCTCTCGGGTATGAGGCGTCTAGAACGCTTGACGTTGTGACCTTGGTGCGAGCGGCCCCGCCGAAGTGGCGCAAAACGCCCGTGCAGCCAACCGATCGGTTTGTGAACAGGTACCTTAGTCCGCAGCGACCATGTGCTGCCACGGAGGGCGGGCCGACCAGCTCGAGAGCTTTGATCGTGCGCCGCACCCATCACGCACGCACCGCCATCGCCCCCTGAGCTGTGCCGGTCGGTCCGGAATCAGGTCTAATCGGCAGAATCAGCCGGTCGGTTGTAGGTATCAGGGGTGCGGGCGGAAGTCGTAATACGTTGGCAGGGGATGGCGGAGAACCGCCTTGCAGCGCGAGAGTCCTTGTCGCGCTTGCTGATACGTGAACCAAAGGTCGTCCAGCGAGTCTTCGCCTTCTCTGAGGTCCGCGATCGTCAGCGGAGCGTCGAGGAGCAGGCCGCACCGGTCCAGATCGCCGGTGGCCAAGGCGGTCTGAGCTTCTATCAGCTGAACGCGGCCGATTGCCCTGGTGTCGGGGGGGAGCGTGTCGATGATTTCCAGCGCTTCGGCTGGGTGTCCGGCGTCGCGTAACAGGCGCAGTGTCTCGATGGTCAGGTCGGTTTCGTCCGGTGCGAGGCGGTGTGCGGCGGTCAAGGCGCCAACCGCGGTGGACAAGTCCCCATTGAGTCTTGCCAGTTCGCCGAGGTGGCGCAGCGCCCACGGGGTGAGAGCGAGGTCGAGGGAGTCGGACCAGGCCTGCGCCGCGCCCGCCGTATCACCCTCGGCGTGCCGGGCCAGGCCCAGATGTAGCAGTGAGTGCCAGTCGGGCTCGTGGGCCTCCAGCAGGTGTCGCCAGATTGGTCCGGCAATGGCGGCGGCGGGCGGGTCGCTCACCGGCAGTCGGCCGGTCTGCACGAGACTCAGCCAGGGCTGTTGCTGGTCGGTCAGCGTGTCATTGGAGAACGGCAGCCCCGGGAGATCGGGCAGTGTTCCCGCATGGTGCTCCAGCGCACCCCAGCCGGATCCGACATGCAGGACCTTTTCTGGCTCGGTGTCCAACCAGGATCGGGCCTCTTGGCAGTCGGCGTCCAACCGGTGCCGGGGGATCAGTCGCTGCAGCGCGCCTTCGGTCTCGGCGCACGCTTGTGGCCAGGGGCAGTTGATTCCTTGGGAAGCGTCCAACAGACCGTATGCCTCCAGCCACGTCCACTGCGCACCGGCCGGTATCGGCACATGCTCCAATTGTGTTGTGGTGAGCCCGGCTTGGATTTCCAGATAGCGGGCATCGGGGCCGCTGAGCCAGCGCTGCCAGGTCTGTCCGCCCGGCCCCTCGCCCCAGCGAAATAGCTTGCGGCCGTGCAAGCGTCCGGTGGAGGTGTGCATGAGGCCGCGTCCATCGGCGTCCAGCGCGGCGATCCACGGCCGACGCCCCTCGGGGATGTCGAAGAAGAATTCGGCGGCGTTCTCGGGCGGGGTGGTGTTACCGTCCGCGTAGGGGATCCTGGTCAGGCAGCCGGTGTTGTCGAGGTGGTATGCATCGGTGGCGGGCACGAGCACCCGGGTGCCTTCGGTCTCTGGAACCGCGATATTGGACCACCAGTACGCCGGTACCGCGCGGTCGGACGGGTTGATCAGCCGGACATGGACGTAGAGGACGTCGGTATCGCTGGGCAGCCACGCATCCACTTGCATGATCAGTCCACGCATTCGCTCGAACTCGTACATCCGCAGCACCGGTGTGCCGTCGGGTCGCCGTACCGCCGCGGTGTGCAGCGGCGAGCAGGTGAGCGGCCAGTGGCCGGTGGTGCCGAGATTCCACTCCACGCCACCGGCCACCCAGGCGTCGCGCAGCGCCAGGTTGGCCGGTTGGAGAATGGGATTGCGATGCAGCAGTTCGCGTTTCGTCGGTTTGTGGACGAGCGACCACAGCCGTCCGCCCCAGTCGGGCAGGAACGTGGCCTTCAAGACCTCGTTCTCCAGCTCCACCGAGGGAACATCTCGTTCGACTCGGTCTCTGTCGTACCGGCTCTGCGATCCGTAGGGCAGCAGACTGTGCGGGCGGCCGTAGCCGAGATTGACGGCCAGCTGCCGGTCGGCACCGTCGAATCGAGGGGTCGCCTCCGTGACCCCGTGCAGGATCGGCAAGAGCGACTCGGCCGGATGTGCCGCGGCGGGAAGGCGGACGGTACTGGTCTGCAGCGTACTCATGTAAAAGCGGTCCTCAGGAGACGAATATCGGGCGTCGTGACCGGTCAGCCTCGCCAGGCGACGGCGGCCGGTCCGGTGACGCCGGGCGTGCAGACGAAGAGAGAGCCCGATAACGGGTAGGTGCTCAGAGCATCCTCGGAGAGCCAGCCGCGGGCGGTGGTGATGTAAAGGCGTTCGCCTACGAAGGCGCAACTGGTCGGGCGGATTGCTGGGACATGGACGACGGTGTCGAGGTCGCCGTCCGGGGTGTAACGGTGGACTACACCGCCGTCCCAGAGGGCCACCCACAACGCGCCGGTCTCGTCGATCCACATGCCATCTGGGTCGCCCGCGGTGATGGCGGTCAGCGCGCGGCGGGAGTGCGCGGCTCCATCGGTGAGCGTGTACGCGTCGATGCGGCGGGTTGGGGTGTCGACGTGGTAGAGAATTTCGCCATCCGGAGTCCAGGCCAATCCGTTCGAGACAGTCAAGCCGTCAAGGACGGGACTGTGCGTGTGGTCGGGGTCGAGGCGATACAGCGTGGCGGTGCTGGTGCTGTTCTGGGTCATGGTTCCGGCCCAGAATGCTCCGGACGGGTCGCATTTGCCGTCGTTGAATTTCAGGTCGCCAATCATCTCGGGGCTCGGCAGATCGATCCAGCCAGCTGTCTCGTCCCAGGTAGAGAAGGCGTGGGCGCGGGCGGCGATGAGCCCTCCGGAAGCGCGCGGGGCAACCGACCCGACTGGGACCGGTGAATAGACCGCGTTGTCCTGCCCGGTGTCGGGATTCCAGCGGTGGATGATGCCGGCGGTGAGTTCGACCCAGATCAATTCATGGCGGTCGGCATCCCAGGACGCGCCTTCGCCGAGTTCGGCGGGGGTCTCGACGGCGATGTCCGCGTGGAGGTGTCGTATACCTGCCGAGTTCATCGAAGCGATGCTCCATTTTCGTGGTCGAATAGGCTGAGTTGCGCCCGGTCCGGCAGGCCACGCCAGTCGCTGTGGCACCCGACCGCGAAGGCGCCGAGAATGCTGCCCCGGTGAAGGCGGTCCTGGGGATCGAGGCCATCGAGAACGCCGCTGAGATAACCGGCAACAAAGGCATCGCCCGCGCCGACAGTGTCCACGGCCTGGACGTCGTGGGCGGACACGTTGTAGGTCCGACCGGCGATCTGGGCGCTCGCGCCCTCGCCACCCCGGGTGATGACGAGCTCGGGAATCGTGGGCAACACGCTCGCCACATGGTCGAGCTCGTCCGTGCTGGCGAAAACGATATCGGCGCAGGCGGTGAACTCTGTCAGTACTCGCGCCGCTTCTCGCGCCGATGGCCAGAGACCGACGCGATAGTTGAGGTCGAACGAGATCGTCGTTCCGCCTGCCTGCGCATCGCGCACAGCGATCCATGCCGCATCCATGGCAGAGGACGAAAGAGCAGGAGTAATGCCCGTGAGGTGCAGGATCTTCGCCCCGGCGATCCGGCCACGGGGTAGATGCAGTGGGGACAGTCGGGATCCGGCGGAATCGGTCCGGTAGTAGGACGTGCGGGTGACGCGCCCGATCAGCGTCTCCTTGAGGATGACCCCCGTCGCGGCGGAGTCGTCGACGGCGCAATCAGCGATGTCGACGCCTTCGCCGCGCAGGGTTGCCGCGATCCGTGTGCCCAGGGCATCGGCGCTGAGGACGCCGAGCCATGCAGCCGAATGGCCGAGGCGAGCGAGGCCGACCGCGACATTGAATTCCGCTCCGGCAATGTCGAGTCGGGCCTGGTCGGCGTGGCGCAGCCCTTGATCGGTGGCAACCACGGCCAGCGCCTCGCCCATTAGGAAGACCTCCGTCATGGCAGGGCCTTCCGGAGCCGTTCGCAACGTTCGGCGATGTCACCGCCGGTAAGGGGGGATCCGAGGCCCACCGCGATCGACCCTGCGCCGAAATAGCCTGATATCTGGTCGATTTCAACTCCGCCGACGGGAACAAGTGGGATGTCGGGCAGGACGGCGCGCAACGCCTCGAGATACGCCGGGCCACCCAGTGAAGCGGGGAAGATCTTCACCGCGGTGGCTCCGCGCTGCCACGCCTCGAGCACTTCGGTCGGAGTAAAGGCTCCGCACAGGACCGGAACACCGAGCCGGTCGGCCTCGGCCAGGATCTCCGGGATGATCACTGGGGTGACCAGGTAGCTTGCCCCTGCCGCTACGACGTCGCGGGCGTTTTGCACCGAGATCACAGTCCCGGCGCCAACTGTGTCGAGTTCGGCAGCGCAGTCAGCGATGAGGTCGAGTGCCCCAGGGGTGTTGAGACTGATCTCCATCAGTCGGATCCCCTGGGTCGTCAGGTCAGTGACAATGGATTTGGCGCAATCGGAGGTTCGGGCCCGAACGATAGCCATGACCTGATGGGTGACTAGGAGTTGGAGCAGGTTCACCACTCGGCGAAGCTTCCGTCGGCATGCTTCCAGGACGGGTTGCGCCAGGCGTGACCCTTCTCGGCCGCACGGCGCACGGCCTTCTCGTCGACCTCGATGCCGAGTCCCGGACCCGTCGGCCGGTTGATGTATCCGTCGGTGAAGGTGAATACGGAGGTGTCGACCAGGTAGTCGAGCAGCTCCTCACCCGCCGGGTAGCCGATCTGCAGCGCCTGTTCCTGGATGAGGAAGTTGGGGATCGCGCAGTCGATCTGGAGCGAGGCCGCGAAGGTGATGGGCCCGAGCGGGCAGTGCGGCGCGATGGCGACGTCGTGGGCCTCGGCCATCGCCGCGATGCGCCGGACCTCCGAGATTCCACCGGCGTGTGAGAGGTCGGGCTGAGCGACGTCCAAGTGGGGGAGGACGTCGCGGAACTGCCACCGGGAGAACAAGCGTTCCCCTGCGGCGATTGGTATCGAGGTGGCGGCGGCGACCTCACCCAGATCGGCGGAGAATTCGGGAAGTAGGGGTTCTTCGACGAACAGCGGC
>NZ_JBSGBY010000453.1:0-7033 GCF_053601505.1 Nocardia sp. NPDC004722 | reverse complement strand
CGTTGGTGTCCGACACGATCTCGGTGGCCTCGGTGGGGGCGGAGCCCCGGGAGTTCGCCGGATGGCAGCGCATGTTGCAACGGCAGCTGGCCAAGAGTCCGGCCCTCTATGACGGCCTCACCACCGCCGACGTGGCGACCGCGATCTGGGTGGTCCGTGAGCGCGCCACCGCGATCCACCAGACGGTGCCGACCCGATCCGGGCCGCACACGCTCCGGATCGAGCCGATACTCGGTCCCGCGGGCGATACCCACGCTGTCAAGCTGTGGCTCGGCCCGTCCTCTGCGCGGGTGCCCGCCAGTGGTAACGCCGTCGGCGCGATCTGGGACCTGGAATCGCAGACCCTGGCCCTGCCCAGCGGCGTCACCCAGCTGGCGGGTGTCGCGGCCGAGGAATACGCCCCCCGGATGTCGGTCGCGGAGCTTTTCCACCGCATCTCGGCGTTCGATCGGCACGGTGAGCTGCTCGATCTGCTCTACGACCCCCAGCTCGGCAAGAGAGTTCAATTCGAGGCCACCGTCGGCGGTGGCGGTGAGCGCGCGGGACGGTGGCGTGTCACGGTGCGCGCGCGACACGACGAGCGAGGGCGCGGTGCTTGGTGGCTGATCGAGGATGTCACCTCCGATCACATCGCCATCCGGGGCGCTGCGTTGGAGAGTGTGGGCCT
Organism: Nocardia sp. NPDC004722; assembly: GCF_053601505.1. Taxonomy (NCBI): domain Bacteria; kingdom Bacillati; phylum Actinomycetota; class Actinomycetes; order Mycobacteriales; family Nocardiaceae; genus Nocardia; species Nocardia sp. NPDC004722. The sequence continues at coordinate 6,366 of NZ_JBSGBY010000453.1, read as the reverse complement.
GCGCGAGGCACATCGCCGAGCCGGCACCCGCCTCGCGGTGGTGCAACTCGAACGTGCCAGCATCGCCCATTGGCTGACCGATCCGGCGCCGTGGATTCGGTGGGATTACCTGTTCCGTCCCTGCGACGTTTTTCATCCGGACGACCGCGCGAAACTGATGGAATTGCATGACCGAGTCCAGGCAGGGTTTACCGCGAGTGTCACGGTTCGGACCCTCAATTACGGTGGTGGATACTCACAGACGTCTCTCTTGGTTTATCCGTACCCGGGATACTCCACACAACCGCTGGCAATAGTCGAGTTCATGAGCGCCGACTCGGAGATCCCGCAGTTAGATGCGATCTTTCGCCCTGGTGAGCAGGCTTCGTCGGGGACACCGATCGGTTACGACGAGCAGTTGCGCTGCAAGATTTCCGGGATCATGAAACGGGCGATCACTCGCTAGTGCGGATTCTCAGGCCTGGGAATATGCCGAGAGAAGCAGGACCCTGCTTTTCTCTACCATTTTCAGGGTGAGGACAGCAAGTGGCGAAGGTTCGGATTCGGGCAGGATGCTGCTCCGCCGAATGGCAGCGCGCCGACGCCGGGAGAATATCGTCGTTGTCGTCCTGGCGATTCTCGCAGTGCTCGGTGGCGGCCATGCGGTGGCGGACGCCTTCGCGTCGCCGCCACCGGCTCCGTCGAGCAATGCGACTGTCTCCCTGATGGCCCGTGGGCAGTTGGTCGGCTCTTTCGCTCGTGAATTCGTCATCACCTATCTCGGGGCGTCCTCGGGTCAGCAGGACCGGCTGGGGGAATTCGTCGAAGGAGCGGCACAGGCCGGCCTGCCGTCGATCGGCCGGGCGGTATCGGATCCGGTGATCGTGCACGTGACTCGGGCGCGCACGAGCGGTGATCTCGACGTCTGGGCGGTGACGGTATCGGTGCGAGTGGGCGCCCGCCCCGGCGCGACGGACGGCTCTCGGCAGTATTACAGGGTCGCGGTGTCGGTCACGAACGGGCGACTGCGGGCGCTGTCGTTGCCGGCGGCTGTCGAGGCGCCGGGCCGCGGTGTCGATCTCGCTCTCGCCTATACGACGACGTGCCCGTCCGACACCCCGCTGGCTCAGGTCTCCACCGGCTTCTTGCAGGCCCTGCTGACTGCTAACGGTGACATCGCCCGGTACGTCACCCCCGAGTCCGGCATCACGGCGTTGCGTCCGGCCCCGTTCACCGCAGTCGAAGCGGTCACCGTCCGAGCCGACGACTCCGATTGCGGCGCTCGTTCCGCGGAGGCACGAGTGCTGACCACGATCACTCCCAAGGCCGAGGCCGGGAGCGGCACGCCGGCGCTGACCTATCCGCTGACCATGCTCCGACAGGCCGGTCAGTGGCAGGTTCGCGCGGTGGATTCCGTTCCGGCGCTGCGTGATCCGCTCACCGCTGCCACCGGCGAGTTGCCGCACACCACGCCCGCACCGACGAGTGGCGGTGCAAGGCGGACGTCCACGCCCACGATCGCGATTCCCCCGCCGACGCAGAACTGATGAAGAGAGCTTCCCATGGGCACACAGCTGGGCACGATCCTGTACTTGGTTCTGGATGCCGTTCGATGGCTCGGCCTGATCATCCTCGCCATCGCGAGCTTGGCCATCCTGATCTCCGAGGCGGCGCACAACAAGCTCTCCCCGAGCAAGGTGCTCACCGTGGCGGGTTCGGCGATCCTGGCGGCCCTGGTGTTCTGGGCGCTGCCCACGTTGGTGAACTATGCGCGGGTCGACTCCACCACGATCGTTCCCGATTTCCCGGTCGGTAGTTACCGATGAGCGAGGTCATCAAGGTCTTCACCCCGGTCAAACGGGTGCCGACCATGATCGGCAAGGCGCAGAACGGCCAGAAGCTGCCCTTCGGGCCGTACACCCTGCCGCAGGTGGCCGCCGCGGCACTGTTGTTGCTGATCACTGGGATGTGCTCGATGAGCTTCCCGGTGAACCCGGCCATCACCTTCGTGACCGGGCTGGCCGTGACAGCCGTGGCCGTGTTCGCGATGGGCCTGATTCCCTATACCGGTGTGCGGCTGTCCTCCCGGGCGCTGTGGCTCGGGCGGCTGCTCACCCACCCCAAACCCGTCTCGGCCTCCGGAATGCCGGTCGATGCCGAGTCGGTCCGGCACAGCGTGTTCGTCGAGGAGACGGTCGTGCTCCTGCTACCCGACCCGCCCGAGAGAGTGCGCTGATGGCGTTCGAACGAGATCTGCAGCCGACCACCGCGATCCGCGGGAATCTGCAGTTCACCCAGTCGGGCCTGGTCACTGCCACTTACTTCATCAATCCCCTCGGCTACGGCCTGCGCAAGGCCGGTGACAAGTTCGATGTGAAGGTCGCCCACCACGCCCTGATCAACAACCTGCCGAGCGGATCGCTGCTGTTGGGCATCCAGGCGCGACTGAACACATTAGAAGTGTTGAGCAAGATGGTGGAGGGCATCGATCTCGACGAGTGCGAGGATTACGCCCTCGAGGTGGTCGCATCTTTCGAGCGGATTCGCGCCATCCTTCCGCAGACGCGGATTCATCTGCTCTGCATCCCGGTCGGGTCGACCAATTCCGCGACGTCGGCGTTGTCGAGGCTGTGGCGCGGCGGCGGCGTCGCGAATATCGACGCGGCCGCGATCACCGGCGCGGCTCTGAATGTCTACGAGGAGAAGGCGACCGAGATCCTCTCGCGCATCGGGGGCGACTTCGACCCGGTCCCGGTCCCTGCCGCGCTGTTTCAATGGCTGTGGGAGCACTATCTGTCTCGCGGGGCCGTCGGTGATCCTGTCGCCCCGACCCAGGTGGGCGCCCTCGACGACGCGACCGCGGCGGTGTTCCGGTCGGCGGCCCTCGACGAGGGAGCCCAAGCCGACAACACTCGCCGGATGCGGCCGTCGTTCGCGCCGGTGATCAAGATCGTGCAGCCCGATTTCGAATCCCAGCCGTCCTACCAGTCAATGCTGACCCCGCACTCCTTCCCGTACGCCGGCATGACCTTCCCGGGCGGCAGCGAATTCCTCAATGTGCTCGAGGGCCTCGGCGACGTCGCCGCCGACTGGGGAATCAGGGTGTCCACCCGGCCCGCCGAGCAGGTTCTGAAGAGCAACGAGACCAACCTGCGCCGCCTGGGTGAGCAGATGGACCAGCGCGATCAGGAAGTGTCGTTCGCACACAACACCCTGATATCGAAGGCTCGGATGCTCGGCGAGTACAACCAACATTTCGAGGTCAACGGTGGTGAGTCGGAGGTGTCGTTCACCACGGTCATCGCGATCGGCGGCCCGTCGCGGGAGGTGACGCTGGATGCGGTGAACACGCTCAAACGCCGGTACAAGCGCTTTCAAATCGACCTGACCGCGCCGCTGGGCGCGCAGGTGGACCTGTGGTCGATGCTGGTGCCGGGCAGCCCCACACGGCGCGCCTTCGACGACTACGCGCACATCGTGCCTTCGGACATGTGGGCAGGCTTCGTGCCGTTCACCACCAGTCAGGTCGGTGACGACAGCGGTCCGGTCATCGGGATCAATCTCATGTCGGGCCATTTCGAGCCGATCCACTTCGGCATCATGGAGGCGGCTCTGCACGATTTGTCCGCCTCGTTCGCCGTCACCGGCGAACTGGGATCCGGAAAATCGTATTTCCTGAAGCTGATGGCGGTGCTCGTCCACGACATGGGTGGACAGTTCCTGGCCATCGACCGCAGTCAGGTCGGCGAATGGGAGCATTTCGCCACCGCCATCGACGACGCCGTGATCATCGACCTGGCCAACCCGACGGTCTCGCTGGACCCGCTGCGCCTGTTCGATCCCCGGGTAGCGGGTGAGCGGACGCTGGATTCGATTCTGCCGCTGATGGATCTGTCGCCGACCTCAGGTTCGGGTGCGGCGGTCAGTGCGCTGCTCACGCCGCGCGGGCTGGCCGAGCACCGGATACGCTCGCTGGTCGATCTGTTCCAGGTGGTGCTGCGCCTGCGCGACGATCCGGCCTACGGCGACGAGTACCACGATCTTTCGGCGCGGCTGGGCACGATCGCCGATCGAGTCCCCGTCCTGTTCGATCCCGCGTTGCGCCCGTTGCGCCTGGACGCCGCCGCCACCGTGGTCCGCAGTCACAATGTGGCGCTGCCGACGGCCGAGGAGTTGACGACACCGCACCTCTACAACCGCCTGCCCCTGACCAAACGTCTCGGCACCGCGCTCTACGAACTCGTCGGCGTCGCGGCACGCGAGGCATTTCTATCCGACAATGGCCGGTTCGGTCTCCTCGTCGGCGACGAGGCGCACCACTTCACCCAGACTCAGGTCGGGGCCGCGGTCACCTCGGACTTCAGCCGCGACGGACGCAAGCACCTAGCCGCGATCGGGCTGGCCTCCCACGATCCGGCAACCGACTTCCAGGGCGCGGCGCACAACCTCATCCCCAACCGGTTCGTCTTCCGTCAGCGTGACGAAACTCTGGCGCGCAACAGTCTCAAATGGCTCGGCGTCGATCTCGACGAGGCGCCATATCTGCTCCAGGCCCTGCGGGAGGAGACGTCGCCGCCGGTCGGCCCGGGACGACAGGTACCCGAGGAACGCCGCGGCGAGATGTTCATGCGCGACGCCCTCAATCGGATCGGGCGAGGCAAGGTGCTCGGGCCCGCGCGACCCGACCGGGCCGCTGCAATCACCAGCACGCCGACGTCGTCACGGAGGGCGAGCGCCGAACGACAGATGATCTCTTGAGCGCCGATCACACTGTGCGGCAACGACATCGAAGAAACGGTCCGGGACCGGGCGGGGACCGGTGGCCGGGTGCGGTGAGCCGCTGGCGACCCAGTGCTCTGGGACATCGTTGCTGGGCATGGATCGTGGGCTCCCGCCGCCGTCGACGCCTGGCAGTGCTGTTCGGAGCGCCGATCGTGTTGCTGGTGTTTCCCGGGGTGCTGGGGGCGATCGCCACGGCCCAGACCGAATCGGCCTCGTCCGCGGGCAACAGCACCCTGGACTGGATGGAGGTCCACGACTCGCACGGGATCAACCTGTCGAACTACATGCTCATCACCGATCACGGCAGCATGCTGCATCCGTGGACCGCTGGCATGTCGATGGTCCTCAACCTCGAATTCGCCGGGTGGTTGATCATCGTGGTCACCGGGATCTGGCTGATCGGGTACGTGCTGTCCTTCCGCTGGCTCGACCTTTTCGCCGCGCCGCTGAAAGGGGTCGGGCGCGCGCTGACCGATCAGCTCACGGTGCCCATCGTCCTGATCACTGCGGCCACCATCGGGGCCTTCTGCGTCGCATGGTTCGTGCTGCGCGGCCAACTGTCGAAAGCGACCCTGCAGATCGTGACCATGCTGGCGGTGGCAGTCCTGGGCCCGGTGTTCCTGGCCGATCCGCTGTCCGAGGCGCTGGCGCCGGACGGATTGCTGGCGCAGGGCCGGGATCTCGGATTGGCGGTGGCGGCCGGGCTCAATGGGCATAGCGCTCCCCAACCGGACAGCATGCTGGTGACGATGCAGGAAGATCTGGCCGAGGGTTTCGGCCGCCGCCCGTTGCAGGTATGGAATTTCGGGCATGTCCTCGATTCCAGCCCGGCCTGTGGGGCAGAGTGGTCGAATGCCATCGGCTCGGGTAGCGAGGACCGGGTCCGTGACGGCTTGCGTTCCTGCGGAGACGCGGTGGCCGTCGCCACCGCCAGCAATCCAGGTGCGGGGCAGATCGGCGCCGGACTGCTGTTGCTGCTGACCGGCGCCCTGCTGCTGGCTTTCGCGGCGGTGCTGGCGGTGCGGATCGTCTGGTCCGCCCTGGATGCGATCTATTACGCCATCATGGCGATATTCGGTTTCGCGGCAGGCGGATTCGTCTACGGTCCCACTCAGACGTTCCTGGTCCGCTCTGTGGTCCATTCGTTTTTCTCTGGTGTGCGCATGGCCGTCCTGGTCGTCTTTCTCGGCGTCTACGTCCTATTCTTCGGCGACCTGTTTCGTGAGGCCCGCGACGACGTCATCGTCATCCTCGTCATCGGCTCGCTCGTCGTAGTGGTGGCGATCCAGCAGCTGCGGCGGTTGGCCGACGGTCTCGACCACGGCAACTACTGGATAGCCAACCGATTCGCCTACGCGATCGAAAGCGGCGAGGGCGGTAGGGGACAGGCGCTGGGCATGGGCGAGTACGCGGTGCACGGACACCTGCCCAGGATCGTGCCCACGGTGCAGAACGTGGGCAGTGTCATTGGTTTTCCTCCCGTCCAATGGCTTTGGAACAGGCTGACCCAGGCCGCGCCGAATCCGCCCGCGCCAGTAGGGCGACCACCGGTGCCGCGCGGGGGGCCTGGCGGAGGGGCACCGCCGGCACCGCCACCGCCGGCAC
>NZ_JBSGBY010000452.1:0-7050 GCF_053601505.1 Nocardia sp. NPDC004722 | reverse complement strand
AGACGGTGACGTCCGGGTCCTCGCTGAGCCGGGCGGCCACCACGCACCCGGCCGAGCCGCCGCCGACGATCACGTAGTCGAAGGTGTCGCTCATGACGCGGGCACCTCCGGCACCGGCTCGACCGCCGCGTGGGAGGCGAGGATCCCGATGACGCGAGTTCCCTTGAGCAGGTACCACAGCAGGCCCGCCAGGAAGATGCCGCCGATGTAGAGGAACGCGCCCCAGGTGTTGTACCAGGGCCCGCCGTAGACGGCGGTGCGCGGCCAGGCCAGGTTGATCGCCATGCCGAGCCCCCACACCACCGCGACGACGTTCACCGGCAGTCCCCAGCGGCCCATCGAGAAGTAGCCTTCGGCGGCCAGTTCCTCGGGCCGCCAGCCGCCCTTGATCCGCTGCCACAGCATGGGCGCGGTGACCAGCAGGTACGCCAGGTAGATCATGATGACCGCGATCGAGGTGATCACCGTGAACACCTGCGGCTGACCGATATTGATGACCAGGATGAGCGCCGACAGCACGCCGATCACGACGGCCGGGATCACCGGCGTCTTGTGCTTGGCGCTGACCCGCGCCAGCTTCTCCCCGAACGGCAGCGCGTTGTCGCGGGCCATGGCGAAGGTGAGCCGGATGGCGGCGGTGTGCACGGCCAGCGCGCACACGGTCACCGCGATCACGATGCAGACCAGGAGCACCTTGCCCAGCCAGCCCCACATCACCTGCTGGACAATGTATTGCAGCCCGCCGTCGGCGGCCCCGAGCTTCGGGTCCTCGAGGTTCGGCGCGGACATGACCGCGAACACCAGGATCGCGCCGCCGATCACGAAGGACGCCAGCAAGGCTCGCAGGATCGCTTTGGGGGCGGTGCGCCGGGGCTCCACGGTCTCCTCGCCGAGCGAGGAGGCGGTGTCGAACCCGTACATGACGTAGCCCGACGCCAGCGACGCCACCAGGAACGCGCTCAGATACCCGCCGCTCTGCCCGGCCCCGTACCCGTGGCTGGAGAAGAACACGGCCGGACCGCGGGTGACGTGGACGCCGAGGATGATCGCGATGAGCACGGCGGCGATGAGTTCGATGAACACGCCGGTGCTGTTGATCATGGCCATGAGCCGCACGCCGAAGGCGTTCACGACGGTGGTGAAGATGATGAGCACGGTGCCGAGAATCACCGCGTTGGTTGCGAAGTCGCGGCTGACGCTACCGTCGCCGACCAGCTGGAACCCGCTCCACAACTGCGGCAGATTCAGCTGATACGCCAGCACCACCGCCGCGAGCGTGACGATGGACGCGGTGAGCATCAGCCACCCCGCCGACCAGCCGACCGCGCGACTGCCGAGCTTCTTGGCCCAGTTGTAGACCGAGCCCGCCACCGGGTATTTGGCGGACAGTTCCATGAAGCACAGGGCGACGGCGAGCTGCCCGACGAACACCAGCGGCCACGACCACAGATAGCCGGGACCGGCCGCGCCGAAGCCGAAATAGAACATCTGGAAGGTGCCGGTGAGGATGGAGATATAGCTGACGCCGGCGGCGAAACTCGAGAATTTCCCGATACTCCGGCTCAGGGATTCCCGATAGCCGAATTCCGCCATCCCGTGGTCCGGGGTGGGAGCGCTGGTTTCTGAAGGGGGACGGGTGGTGGTCATGACGGACCAACTTTCGAAATTAAACGCGCAGAACCATATTCAGTTGTCGGTGAACCAGCCGCCCACCGCGGGCGCGGTGTTGTGCCAGATGTGTTTGGTCTCCTGGTATTCCGCCAGGCCGCTGGGACCGAGCTCGCGCCCGATTCCGGAGCGGCCGAAGCCGCCCCATTCGGCTGCCGGGGTGTAGTAGCCGAAGTCGTTGAGCCACACCGTGCCGTGACGCAGGGCGCGGGTGAAGCGTTCGCCGCGGGCCGGGTCGGCGGTGCGGACACCCGCGGCCAGGCCGTAGGCGGTGTCGTTGCCGAGGGCGAGCGCCTGCTCGTCGGTGGTGAAGCGTTCGACGGTGAGGATCGGGCCGAAGGTCTCCTCCTGCACGATGCGCATTTCGCGGTCGCAGTGGTCGAAAATCGTGGGCGGGTAGAAGCTTCCGGCGCGCAGCGCGGGATCCTCGGGTCGCCTGCCACCGGTGACCAGCCGTGCACCACCCGAGATTCCTAGTGCCACATAGGCTTCCACCTTCGTGCGGTGTGCCTCGGAGACCAGCGGCCCGGTCTCGCTGGCGGGATCAAGGCCGGGCCCGATCCGGATGCGTTCCGCGCGGGCGGCCAGCGCCGCCACGAACTCGTCGGCGATGGATTCGTGGACGATCAATCGTGTTCCGGCCGAGCACACTTGCCCCGAGTGCAGGAAGACACCGGTCAGCACGGCATCCACGGCGGCGTCGAAGTCCGCGTCCGGGAACACGATGTGCGGGTTCTTGCCGCCGAGTTCCAGCGCGACGCGGGTGATGTGTCGGGCGGCGTTCCCGGCGATGGCCGCGCCTGTCGCCGCTCCCCCGGTGAAGGAGATGAGATCCACATCGGGGGTGTCCGTGAGCGCGGAACCGACTGTGGCTCCGCTGCTCTGGATCAGATTCACCACGCCCGGCGGCACCCCGGCCCGGTCGATGAGCCGGATCAGCGCGATGGTGCTCAGCGGCGTCACCTCGCTGGGCTTGGCCACCATCGTGCACCCGGCCGCCAGCGCGGGCGCGATCTTCCACGACATTTGCAGCAGCGGATAGTTCCACGGCGCGATGAGCGCGCAGACGCCGACGGGTTCGCGCACGACACGGCTGATGACCGCCGGATCGCCGGTGTCCACGAGCCGATCCGTCGCGGTGGCGGCCAAGGCGGCGTAGTAGCGGAAGACCGCGATCACATCGTCGACGTCGATGTAGCTTTCGCGCAGCGTCTTTCCGGTGTCGAGGGTTTCGATGCGCGCCAGGTGATCACGTTCCGCGGCCAGCAGCTCCGCGATCCGCAGCAGGTACCCGATCCGCTCCGACACCGGTGTGGCGGGCCAGCCGCCGGTGTCGAAGGCCGCGCGCGCCGCCGCGACCGCCGCCACCGCGTCCGCGCGGTCGGCCTCGTCCACGGTGGCGATCACGGTGCCGTCCGCGGGATTCACGATATCGCGGGTGCCGCCGCCCAGCGCACCGGTCCATTTCCCGTCGATGTACAGGCAGGGCTGGCAACAGAGTTCGTCGTCGTTCAACATTGCGGACCCTCGATCCGGCCCCGCGCCCAGGCATGGAATTCGGCGATATGGTGCTCGGCCGGAACCAGCACCCCGCCATTGCGGTAGGCCCGCGACGACATGGCGGGCTGGGTGCGTTCGCAGGCCGCGAAATCCTGTTCGTTCACCCGATGGAACAGTTCCACGGAATGGTCGAGCACGCCGCCGGAACGCAGCACATCGGGTGCGTAGAGCCAATCGCATTCGACGACGGTGCGGTCGTGGGCCAGCGGGTACATGCGGTGGAAGATGACGTGGTCGGGTACGAGATTCACGAAGACCGTGGGCCGGATGGTGATGGCGAAGTACTTGCGGTCCTGTTCGGGGGCGAGGCCGGGCAGCGCCTCGAATCCGGCCCGGCCGTCCACGGTGAAGCCGTCGATGCGCTCGCCGAATTCCGCGCCGTGGCCGACGTAGTATTGCGCCGCATAGCCTTTCGCGAATTCCGGCAGCACCTCGACGAGTTCCGGGTGGATGGCCGCGCAGTGGTAGCACTCCATGAAGTTCTCGACGATCAGCTTCCAGTTGGCGGCGACGTCGTAGACCACCCGCTTGCCGAGCGCGAGCCGTTCCATGCCGTAGCCGTCGATGGCGGCCGGGTCGCCCAGGCGGCCGGTGACCGCGCCGATGACGTCGGTCTCGAAGGAGGGCGGCTCGTCGGCCAGGCACACCCAGGCGTAGCCGAGCCATTCGCGCAGCGCGACGGGGATCAGGCCGTAGGCGACGCGGTCGATGGGCGCGCCCGAATCATCCTGCAGTGTCGAGATATTCGGGGCCGCGACGAGTTTGCCGTCCAGGGCGTAGGACCAGGCGTGGTAGGGGCAGCGCAGCGTGCGCCGCACCTGCCCCTCGCTCTCGGTGCAGATCAGCGCGCCACGGTGGCGGCACACGTTCAGGAAGGCGCGCAGTTCGCCGTCGTGGCCGCGCACGATGAGCACGCTCTCGCGCCCGACCTCGACCCGGCGGAACCCGCCCGGCTCGGTGAGGTCGGCGGATCTGGCCGCGCAGAACCACATCCGCTCGAAGATGCGCTCCTGCTCCTTGGCGAAAACCGCGGGGTCGCAGTAGTACTCGCCGCCGAGGGTGGGAATCAGTGCCGAACTCACAGGGATACCAGCCTTTGCGGGGCGAACAGGTCGATGGGGTGCCGCGTGGTCCCGGTCATGGCCAGGTCGGCGAGGATCTCCCCGACGACCGGCACGAATTTGAAGCCGTGCCCGGAGAATCCGCAGGCCACGGTGACCGCCGTGTGCGCGGGGTGGCGGGCGACCACGAAATGCTGGTCGGCTGTATTGGAGTACATGCAGGTGGCGGTGTGCAGGGAGCGGCCGACCAGCGCGGGCAGCAGTTCGCTGACGCGCGTGCGCATTTCGGTGATCTCCTCCGGATGCACCGTGCGGTCGATGGTGTCCGGCGTGCACGGGATGCCCTTGCGGAAGAACGCGGTCTTCACACCGCCCTCGGGACCGTCGATGGCGGGGAAACCGTAGATCTGTGCGCCGTGGTCGTTTTCGGCGATGTAGATGGGGTCGCCCTCGAACCTGCGGGAGCCGACGACGGGGTCGAACCAGTACATCACCTGGCGTTCGATCTCGATCCCGATGCCGAGGTCGGCGAGCAGGCCGGGAGCCCACGCCCCCGGGCAGATCACCAGTTGTCCGGCGCTGTACACGCCGGTCCCGGTGGTGACGGTGACGCCGGATCCGGTGTCGCGCCAGGATTCGACCACCTCGCCGTAGCGCAGGGTGGCCCCGTGTGCGGCGGCCAGATCCAGGTGCGCGGCGACGGTGCGTTCTGGCCTGGCGAATCCGGCCAGTTCCTCGTAGAGGCCGACGAAGTGCGGTTCGGGCGCGAAATTCGGGAAGCGGGAACGGATTTCGCTGGCGTCGAGCAAATCGTGCGGCAGCGACCATTCCCGGCTGGCGCGAATGCTCCCCGCCACGGTCAGGCTCTCGGGCGGCCCGACGTAGAGGCCCCCGGTGAGCCGGTACACCTCGGCCGCCGAGTCGCGGGCCAGCTGTTCCCACAGTTCGTAGGCGCGCAGCAGCAGCGGCACATAGGCGGGGTCCTCGAAATAGGACTGCCGGATGATGCGCGATCCGCCGTGACTGGACCCGCGATCGTGTGCGGGGGTGAAGCGTTCCAGGCCCAGCACGCGCTGCCCGCGTTGCGCCAGGTGGTAGGCGGCGGCGCTGCCCATGCCGCCCAGGCCGATGACGATGACGTCGTAGGTTTCGGTCATGCGGTTACCTCCGAATCCGCGCGAGCTCGGGGTCGACCACCGGATCGGTGTGCACCCGTGCGGTGAATCTCTCGGTCAGATAGTCGATCTCGACCTCATCGCCCGGCGCGACGGCCGCCGGGAGCCAGGCGTAGGCGAGGGTGCGGCCGACGGTGGCGGAGTATCCGGCGCTGGTGACGTATCCGGCCACGCTGCCACCGACCGAGACGGGTTCCTTGCCCAGCACGACCGCCGCCGGATCGTCGACGACCAGCGTGCGCAGCAGGCGATCCGGCGGCGGCGCGGCGTCCAGGGCCTTCTTCCCGAGGAAGTCGGTCTTGTCCATCCGGACCGCGAATCCGAGTCCGGCGGCGTCGGGCGTGTGCTCGGTGGTCATGTCCGTGCCCCAGGACCGGTAGCCCTTCTCCAGGCGCAGGCTGTTGAACGCGAGCCGCCCGGCCGCGATGGCGCGATGCGGGCGACCGGCCTCCCACAGCAGATCCCACAGTGCCGCACCGCATTCGGCGCTGGTGTAGATCTCCCAGCCGAGTTCTCCGACATAGGAGACGCGCAGCATGGTCACCGGAACGGGGCCCAGGAACGTGCGTTTGGCCCTGAAGTACCCGAAAGCCTTGTGTGACAGGTCGTCCGGGCACAGCGGTTGCACCAGATCCCGAGCCTTCGGACCCCACACTCCGACACAGCAGGTGCCGCCGGTGATGTCGCGCAGCGTGACGCTGCCGTCGCCGGGCAGGTGGCGGGCGAACCAGTCGAAGTCGAGCGGGCCGTTCGCGCCCACCTGGAAGAGGTTCTCGTCCAGGTGTGCGACGGTCAGATCGCTGCGCACTCCCCCGTTGGCGTCCAGCAGCAGCGTGTAGGTGACCGCGCCGGGCTTCTTGCCGACGTCATTGGTGGTCAGTTCCTGCAGAAACGCGGTCGCGCCCGCACCGGAGATCTCGTAGCGGGTCAGCGGCGTCATGTCGTAGAGGGCGACATGGCTTCGCGTCCAGGCCGCTTCGGCGATCGAGATGGGTGAGTAGAAGCGAGCCGACCATTCGTCGCGCACCGGGACGGCCACCCCGTCGGCGGCCACCTCGTCCAGCAGCCCGGCATTGGCCTCGAACCAGGCCGGGCGCTCCCACAGCGCGCCTTCGAAGAAGAACGCGCCCAGCTCCCGCTGCCGGGCATGGAACGGGCTGGTCCGCACATCCCTTGGCGCGCTGCGATATTGGTGCGGATGCAGGATGTCGTACACCTCGACGAACGCCTGCACGCTGGTACTCCGGATGAATTCCGGGCTCAGCGCCGCCGCCTCGAACCGGTACAGGTCGGCCTCGTGCAGATCGATATCCGTGCTGCCGTCCACGATCCACTGCGCGACCGCCCGCGCCACCCCGGCCGAATGCGTCACCCAGACCGCCTCGGCCACCCAGAATCCGGCCAGCTCGCGATGCTCGCCGAGGATCGGGAACCCGTCGGGGGTGAAGGAGAAGATGCCGTCGAAGGCCTCGTCCACGGCGGTCTCGCGCAGCGCTGGCAGCAGTTCGAGGCTGTGCGCCCACGCCGGGTCGAACTCCGCGGCCGTGAACGGCAGCATGGACGGCATCGGCTCGCCCGCGGTGTCC
>NZ_JBSGBY010000451.1:0-7059 GCF_053601505.1 Nocardia sp. NPDC004722 | reverse complement strand
CCCGCGCCCTCCCCGACAGCGAACTCCCCCCGCTGACCCAGCCCTTCGACGGCCCGCCCCCGGTCAACCGCTGGGAGCGCCGCGACCCGGCCGCCGCCGCCCGCCTGCAGCGCGCCCGCGCGGCCATGACCGACCTCTCCACCGAGGTCTCGGTCCCCGTCGAGAACCTGCTCACGCCGGACCTGTTGCGCCGCATGTGCTGGGACGGCCTGCCCAAGTCCGCGACCAACGGCGAGGCCCCGGGTCTGATCGAGGACTACCTGGCGAACGGCGGCGCACGCCCCTGGCAGCGCGATCTCGCGGTCCCGCGGCTGAGCGAAGCCCTCTACCCCAAGGACTGACCCCGGAAATATCGCCCACAGAAGTTGGGGCACACCGGTTTTCTGAAGTGGACTCATTTCACAGTAGGTGAAAGTTAGATTCTGTCGACCCCGAACCCAGGGGTTCGACGAAGGAGTCCACGCATGTCCGCCGCCCACCGCCGCAACCACCACATCGCTTGGGGCGCAACCGCTCTCGCGTTGGCCGCGACGGTCACCACCGCGCTCGCGCCCACCGCGTCCGCGACCATCGACACCCCGAACGTGCTGGACTGCCCGACCACCACCAGCTGCACGCCGGTGACATCGTTCGTGGCGGGCCACAGCTACCGATTCGGGTCCCCGATGGTCCACAACGACCTGGTCGCCTACCAGGTGTACTTCTACGACAACGGGCAGTGCCTCGGAAACACCGCGCCCACCGACAACGGTGACGTCACCGTCATCGTCGGCGATCCGGCCTACATCACCTGGGTGCCGCAAACCGCGGGAACCCACAAGCTCACCGTTCAGCAGGGCACGGAATCGCAATCGATCACTGTGACCGTGACCGCGGCGCCCGCCGGAACACCGACCCCGCAGCAGCCCGCGCAAGGCGGCTGCGACGGCGCGGGCCTCGTCGGCACCGGCAGCGCCGACCTGGGGGCCGGAAGCTCCCTGATCAAGGGCCTGACCTCCGGCAGCGGGCACTGACCGCACCGCGACACGAATCCGAACACAGCAAGGAGTCATCAATGCCCGCATCACACCGCCGCGCACGCCACTTCGCTTGGGCCGCAAGCCTTGTCGGCGCCGTCGGCACCCTCACCGCATTGTCCCCAGGTCTCGCCACCGCCGGTATACACGGTATCGAGGTGTTGGATTGCTCCGGCGGCGGCGCCTACTGCCCGAACGCCACGACTGTCGTTGCCGGGCAAAGCTATCTGCTCAATGCGCCTTATGACGGCGTGAGCGTCTCCACTCCGCCCAGCAGCTTTTTCGACAACGGGGCCTGCATCGGAAACAACAGTTCGAAGGCCGTCACCTGGGTTCCGCAAACCCCGGGAACCCACACGCTGACCACCAGGGGCGGCCGTGGGCCGGATTCGCTGACGGTGACCGTCGTCGCCGCACCCGCCGGAGCCACTATCGCGCCGCAGCCCGCGGAGGGCGGATGCAGCATCGGGTCCGGTAGTTCGAACCTGTTCCCCGGCAGCTCGAGCCTGCCGTTCGGCAGCTAGCAGGAGACAGATCATGCGTACCACTCCCCTCCTGCGCCATACCCTTTGGGGCGCAGCCACTTTGGCCATGGCCGCGAGCGTCTCCACCCTGTCGGTTCCTACCGCGAGCGCTGACATCGAGTCGGAGAGCGGTGGGGTGCTGGATTGTTCGACCAGCCCCTGCACGACGCCATCGACCTACATCGTCGGACACACCTACGACTTCAGCACCGGCGCTCCCGGGGGCACGCCCTCGTGGCACAGCATGTACTCGTCCGCGAACTTCTACGACAACGGGCAGTGCATCGGCAGTGTCGCGTTGACGGCGAACACCATGGGCGCGGACGTGCAATGGGTTCCGACCACCGCGGGAACCCACAACCTCACGCTGAAGTACAACGACATCATTCTGTTCGTGACCACACCGCCGAGGGTGTTCACGGTGACGGTGGTCGCCGCGCCGCCGGGATCGCCCGCCCCGAAGCCGTCGCCGTCGCAGGGCACCTGCACGAGTTCCGGCAGTGGAACCGGTAGCGGCGACTCACTCTCCGGCAGCGCACAACTGCTCAACACTGGCAAGAGCGGCAGCTGACCGGAAGGTCTCCGTCCCTCGGCGCGCGGGGGGCGCCGGGGGACGGAGACCGTACTCGATCCTGGAAGGTGGGCTCAGTCCTGGAAGTGGGGTGGGCGGCGGTCGCGGCGGGCTCGGATGGCCTCGTCGAAGTTGTCGGTGGTGAGGCGGACGTAGAGCTGGGCGAGGCCCTCGCTCTGCATGTGGGATTCGAAACTGCTTGCCTCCAGGCCGTTCCAGAGGAGGCGTTTGGTGAGTTCGCCGCCGACGCGCGACCAGCGGATGATCTGATCGGCGGTGTCGTAGGCGGATTCGAGGAGTTTGTCGGCGGGGACGACGCGCGAGACGATGCCGATGCGTTCGGCTTCGGCGGCGTCGACATCGCGGCCGGTGAGCATGATCTCGAAGGCGCGGGTGGAGCCGATGGCGCGCGGCAGCGTGTAGCTGATGCCGAGTTCGGCGGAGGTGAGGCCGTTGTTGATGCCCGCGGCCCGGAAATACGCGTCGTCCGAGGCGATTCGGATGTCGGTGCCCATGGCCAGGCAGAAGCCGCCACCGATGGCCGCGCCGTTGATGGCGCTGATCACCGGCTGATGCATGCGCTTGAGGGTGAGCATCACATTGTCCAGCAGCGACATCGAGCGGCGCGCGATGCTGGTGCGCGTCAGCCCTTCCACGCCGGGCACCTTGCCCGCGTGCTGGAGATCCGCGCCCGAGCAGAATCCGTGCCCGGCCCCGGTGAGCACCACCACCCGCACCTCGTTGTCGGCCGCCACCTCCTCGAGGGTTTCGCGCAGCGGCACCATCACGTCGAACGCCATGGCGTTCATCCGCTCGGGCCGGTTCAACGTGACCAGCGCGATCTGGGGACGCGGCTTCTCGACGAGCACAAACGACATCCGAACTCCTGACCAGGAAACTGTAACCTGTTACAGAATCTACGCGAGAAGTCCAGCTCCGCACAGAAAAACGGACCCGCGATCGAGGATCGCGGGTCCGCTTCGCGGTGGTACTACTCCGCCGGGAGGAGAGCGTCGGCGATATCCGAGCTCGCCGTATCGGAAGCGCCGAGCCAGACGTGGACGCGCTGGGCGACCTCGCCCGGGGTGAGACCGAGCTCCTGGTGGATCGTGGCGCGCGAAGCGTGATCCAGGAAGTGCTGCGGGACACCGAGATCGCGGGTCGGGACGTCGACGCCCATGCTGCGGAGACGGGCGGAGACCGTGGAACCGATGCCGCCGTGCAGGCCGCTGTCCTCGAGGGTGACCACGAGGCGGTGGTTGCCCGCCATCTTGACCACGGCGTCGGCGACCGGCAGCACCCAGCGGGGATCGACGACGGTGACCGAAACCCCTTCGGCCTCCAGCAGATCCGCCACCTTCAAGGCGAGTTCCGCGAACGGGCCGACCGCCACCAGCAGGACATCGGCGTGCACCGAATAGGAGGCGGCGTCCGGCACGGCGGGCATGCGCAGCACATCCACGCCCTCGAAGCGCTCCACCGCCGGAATCTCCTCGATGGCAGCGCCCTTGGGGAACCGGATCGCCGTGGGGCCGTCACTGACGTGCAGCGCCTCCGCCAATTCCTCACGCAGCGTGGCCGCGTCGCGCGGGGCGGCGACCCGGATGCCGGGGACTATGCCCAGCACCGAGAGATCCCACATGCCGTTGTGCGACGCGCCGTCGTCACCGGTGATGCCCGCACGGTCCAGGACCAGGGTCACCGGGAGCTTGAGCAGCGCGACATCCATCAGCAGCTGATCGAAGGCCCGATTCAGGAACGTCGAGTAGATGGCGACGACCGGATGCAGGCCGCCCAGCGCCATTCCGGCCGCGGAGGTCACGGCGTGCTGTTCGGCGATGCCGACGTCGAACATGCGGTCCGGGAAGCGTTCCCCGAACGGCGACAGACCGGTCGGCCCCGGCATGGCGGCGGTGATGGCGACGATGTCGTCACGCTGCTCGGCCTGGGCGATGAGCTCCTTGGAGAACACCGAGGTCCAGGAGGTTCCGGACGAACCACCCAGCGGCTCACCGGTCTCCGGATCGATCTGGCCGACCGAATGCATCTGATCGGCGACATGATCCACGGCGGGTTTGTACCCGCGGCCCTTTTGCGTCACCGCGTGCACGATGACCGGTCCGCCGAAGTCCTTGGCCCGCTTGAGCGCCGCCTCCAACTGCACCGGATCGTGCCCGTCGACCGGGCCCACGTACTTCATGCCGAGATCGCTGAACAGCTCTTGCGGCGCGACCGCGTCCTTGATCCCGGTCTTGATGGCATGCAGCATCGAGTACGCCGAATCCCCCACGCGCGGAATGCTCTGCACGATCCGCTTGGTGGCGTCGAGCGCGTGCTCGTAGGCGGGCTGCGTGCGCAGACCGGCCAGTCGTTCGGCGAGGCCGCCGATGGTCGGCGCGTACGAGCGGCCGTTGTCGTTGACCACCACGACCACCGAACGATCCTGGCCCGCGGCGATATTGTTCAACGCCTCCCAACACATGCCACCGGTGAGCGCGCCGTCCCCGACGACCGCGACCACGTGCCGCTTCTGCCGGGTCAGCGCGAACGCCTTGGCGATGCCGTCGGCATACGACAGCGAGGCCGAGGCGTGCGAGGACTCCACCCAGTCGTGGGCACTCTCGGCCCGGCACGGATACCCCGACAGCCCGCCCTCTTTGCGCAGCGTGTCGAACCCGTCCTTACGGCCGGTGAGGATCTTGTGCACGTAGGCCTGATGGCCGGTGTCGAAGATGATCGGGTCCGCAGGCGAGTCGAAGACCCGGTGCAACGCGATGGTCAGCTCCACGACGCCGAGGTTGGGTCCCAGGTGCCCGCCGGTGACGGCGACCTTCCGCACCAGAAACTCGCGAATCTCCTCGGCCAGCTCGTGCAGCTCCGGTACCGACAGCCGACGCAGGTCCTCGGGCGTGTCGACCCGGGAAAGCACTCCCACGGCTATTGCTCCCTCCGGATGTCTCCTGTGATTGCAACAGTCTACGGAGCCCGTAGTGGACTCCGATGCCGGGAACGAAACGCCACCTGCGACATCCGTAACAGATGTGAGGCTGCACACACATTACGCCGGTTAGAGTGGCTCGGTGGTCCCCTCCGGCGGCGTCGTGGCCCGCATCATCGACGAAGTGTACGAGCTGTGCCGGGCCGACACGTCGGGAACGCTGGCCGACTACATCCCGGAACTCGCGGCGGTGCAACCCGATTCGTTCGGCATCTGCCTGGCTACCGCGGACGGGCGGGTGTACGGGAGCGGAGATCTGGATACCGCCTTCACGATCCAGTCGATCTCGAAACCGTTCACATATGGCCTGGCCCTGGCCGATCGAGGGGCAGCGGAGGTGGCCCGGCACATCGATGTGGAGCCGTCCGGGGAGCCGTTCTTCGAAATCAGTCTGGACCCCCAGACACAGCGGCCCCGCAATCCGATGATCAATGCCGGGGCGATCGCGGCGGCCTCGCTGATCAAGGGCACCGACACGGCTGACCGGTTTGCCCGAATTCGCCGGAGCTACAGCCGATTCGCCGGACGCGAGCTGAGCATGAACGAGGAGGTGTACGCCTCCGAGGCGCGCACCGGATTCCGCAATCGCGCGATCGGGCTGCTGCTGCGCGGCGCGGGCATCGTCGACATCGACCCCGACGACGCGGTCGACACCTACTTCCGGCAGTGCTCGATCGACGTCACCTGCCGCGATCTCGCGGTGATGGCCGCGACCCTGGCCAACAACGGCGTGAATCCGCTGACCCGCGAACGCGCGCTGACCCGGCCGCTGGTCGAACAGGTGCTCTCGGTGATGACCACCTGCGGCATGTACGACTCGGCGGGCGACTGGGTGACCACGGTCGGGCTGCCCGCGAAAAGCGGTGTGGGCGGCGGAATCCTGGCCGTACTGCCCGGCCAGATCGGCATCGCCGTGTACTCCCCCAGGCTCGACGCGCACGGCAGCAGCGTGCGCGGGGTGAAGGCCTGCCGGGAACTGTCGGACCGCCTGGGCCTGCACTTCCTGCACGTGACCCGCGCCGCGCACACCGCGATCCGTGCCGCCTACTCGGTGGCCGAGGCCCCCTCCCGGCTGCGCCGCGACGCCGATGAGACGGACATCCTGCACGAATTCGGCGACCACGCGCGGATCTTCGAGCTGCACGGCGACCTCCTGTTCGCCGGGGCGGAATCGGCGGTCCGCGCCGTGGAGGAGACCCCCGGCGAGCTCGAAGCGCTGGTGCTGGATCTGCGCGAGGTCGGTGATGTCAGCCCGGTCGCCATCCGCATGCTCAACGATCTCGAGGCCGACCTGGCCGCCACCGGTTGCCGGGTGGCGCTGGTCGATCCGGACGCCAAGCTCGGGCACCTGGTGTCCAGCCTGGATCCCGCCGACCCGCGCGGGCGGGTGTTCATCGACCGCGACGCGGCCACCGAATGGTGCGAGGAGCTCATCCTCGACCGGCACCGCCCCGCCGGCCAGGAGTGCCCGGCGGCGCTGACCATCGACGAGCATCCCGCGCTGGCCGATCTGCCCGAGGACGAACGTGCCCGGCTGGCCAAGGAATTCGAGACCCGCACCATCGCCCGCGGCGAGCTCATCGTCGCCCGTGACAGTCCCCGCAGCGGCCTGTTCCTGATTCTCGACGGCCGCGTCCGCTTCACCTTCACCGACCGCGACAACCGCCGCCACCGGCTCATCACCCTCACCCCCGGACTGTCCTTCGGTGAGACCTCCATGCTCGCGGATGTGCCGTTCGCCAATGACGTGCACGCCGAGACCATGGTCCGGGTGGCGGTGCTGTCCCCCGCCCGCTTCGACGCCCTGACCGCTCAGGCTCCGGAAGCCAAACTGGCTCTGCTGCAACGCCTGGCCGCGACGGCCTACACCCAGGCCGACGCCGCGCTCCGCTCGGTCGCCACCCATCCCTCGCTGTGAGTCTCGGCCGCTGCCGCCGTGCGCGCTGTCGC
>NZ_JBSGBY010000450.1:0-7062 GCF_053601505.1 Nocardia sp. NPDC004722 | reverse complement strand
CGCGGATCGCTCACCGACGGCGTGCTCGTACCGACCGGCCGGATCGACGACCTCATCAACACCGGCGGCGTCAAGGTCTCCGCGATCGCCATCGACCGACGTGCAGGCCCTGAGCCTGCTCACCGCCGAGCCGGAACCGCTCACGGTGAAGCAGATCGCCGACATGACCGGGTTGACCACCGGATCGGCCACCCGCCTGGTCGACCGGCTGGAACGCGGCGGCTACGTGAGCCGGGTCCCCGATACCCACGACCGCCGCCGGGTGCTGGTCACCCCGGTACCCGAACGGATCGCCCACATCTCCGCGCTGTGGGGCGAGCTCGGTGTGGGCTGGCGAGACATGCTCGGCGAACACACCGACGCCGAACTGGAAGTGATCCTCGATCACCTGCGAAAAGCCCAGCAGCTCAGCCGAACCCAGATCGAACACCTCAAGGGGCGGTGACCGGAGTCGTGCAACTGGCCGGCGGATCCACCAGCTCACAGGCGGCGGGCGCGCGGACCGGCAGATAATCCGCCGCCACGCCGTCGTGCGCGATGATGGCCCGGTAGGTGTCGACCGCGTCGGTGGGTATCCGAGTCAGGTCCGGGTCGGTGCGCACGTTCACGGTGTACAGACCGAATCGTGGTGTGTAGGAAGCCCATTCGTAGTTGTCGGTGAGGCTCCAGTAGTTGTAGCCGATGAGATTCATGCCGTCGGCCTTCGCGCGCTGCAACCAGTAGACGGTGTCGCTCAGATGCTGCGAGCGGGTGTACCCGTCCGCGCGGGGCTGCGCGTTCTCGGTGGGCATGCCGTTCTCCACGATCCACAACGGCTTGCCCGGAAACAGCTGTGAATAGTGTTGCAGCGCAAAGTAGATGCCCTCGGGTGCGACCGGGAGATCCCACATTCCCGCCGCGGTGACGCCCGGTGGCTCGTCCCCGAAGTAGTAGTCGATGCCGATGAAATCGAGCTTCGCCCCGATCAACGCCAGCAGCGGGCCGTTGACCTGCGACTCGGCCCCCGCGACATAGCCGACATTGCTGGTCACCAACGCGCCCGGCTGCACCTGATGGATGTAGTCGTAGATCGCGTTGTGCGCCTGCGCCACCCGGCTCAGCATCTGATCGGCGTCGGTGCCGTTGAGCGTGACCTCGTGCACGATGTAGGCGACCGGCTCGTTGACGGTGACCCAGATCGGGTCGCGCCCCGCGAAATGATCGACGACCTTGCGCATATTGGTGAGCCAGTCGTCCACCATGCCGGGATTGCCCCAGCCGCCCCGATCGGCCTCCCAGCCCGGATACACCCAGTGATCCAGCGTCAGCATGGGCCGCATCCCGGCCGCCGCGATGGCCCCGATCACCTCGTCGTAGTAGGTGAAGGCGGCCGGATCCCACACCCCCGGTTGCGGTTCCAGCCGTGCCCATTCCACCCCGATCCGAAAAACCTTGACGCCGAGTTGCTTCGCCAGCGCGATATCGGAGCGGAACCGATCCCGGAAATCGACGGAATCCCCGAGCCGGTCCCAGCCGGGATTGGCTTCGATGTAACGGCTCCAATTGCTGTCCGGTGACTGACCTTCGGATTGAAACCCGGATTCCGCCACACCCCAGAGAAAGTCGTCACCGAGTACCGCGGCGGGCGGTTCGGGCGCGGTGCGGCCCGCGCCCGGGACCAGCAGCAGGGTGGCGGCCATAACGAGCCCGGCCGCGACGAGACAGCGAAATCGAGTGCGCATCAGCACTTCCCCAGGACCAGTACTCGAAATGAGTGAACGCGGTTACTTACTCCTGGATAGCTGCGATTGGTCTCGGAAATGTGCCGGGCCGACAATGGTTTGGCACAGCTGACCGGGGAAACGCCGCACACCGGATTCGGGGAACCGGTTCCGGCGGATTACCCGGCCCACCCAGTAGGCTCGCCTACGTGAGTGAGGTGCAGGCGACGTCCAGCAGATCCGGCGAGTCCGGTGGTGTGCGCCGCCGTGACGGGGAGGCCGTGCACCCCATCGTGCGGCAGACGGCGGAGTGGTGCTGGCGGCTGCTCATCATCTTCGCGGCGGTGCTGGCCTTCGCCTACCTGGCCCGCAAGCTGTCCGCGGTGACCATCCCGATGTCGATCGCGCTGCTCGGCGCGGCGTTGATGGCGCCGCTGGTCAATTGGATGCAGCGGTTCGGGGTGCCCCGCGCGATCGGCGTGTTCGTGGCGCTGGTCGGGTCGCTCGGCCTGCTCGCCGGGATCATGACCTTCGTCATCGAGCAGTTCGTCACCGGTGTGCCGCAGCTGTCCGGCGAGTTCACCACCTCCGTGCATCAGGTGCAGGACTGGCTGATCAACGGCCCGCTGCACCTGAGCAACGATCAGATCCGCAACGCGGGCGACACCATCGTCAAGACCATCGAGTCCAACAAGGACGCGCTCACCAACGGTGCGCTCACCACCGCCACCGTGATCGGCGAATTCTTCACCGGCGCCTTCCTGACGCTGTTCATCCTCATCTTCTTCCTCTACGGCGGGGACCAGATCTGGACCTTCGTCACGCGCATCGTCCCCACCCCACACCGGCAGCGGGTGCGGGTGGCCGGGCAGCTGGGCTTCGGCACGCTGACCGGGTTCGTGCGCGCCACCGTGCTGGTGGCCCTGGTCGACGCCATCGGCATCGGCTCGGGCCTGGCGATTCTCAGTGTGCCGCTGGCGCTTCCGCTGGCCTCGCTGGTGTTCATCGGCGCGTTCATCCCGATCGTCGGGTCCTTCATCGCCGGATCGGTGGCGGTGTTCATCGCGCTCATGACCAAGGGCCTGGTCACCGCGCTGATCGTGCTGGGCATCACCATCGCGGTCATGCAGCTGGAAGGCCATGTGCTGCAACCGCTGCTGATGGGCCGCGCGGTGCGCATCCATCCGCTGGCCGTGGTGCTGGCCATCGCCGCGGGCGTGGTGCTGGCCGGACTGGCCGGCGGTCTGCTCGCGGTGCCGCTGGTGGCGGTGCTCAATACCGCCCTGCGCTCGCTGCTCGCCGACTCGCCCGAAGAGGCGTACCAGGAGCTACACACCGGCGATCCACACGACCCCATATTCCACGCCGAACCGGATGATCCCGACGAAATCGCGGCACGCATCACCGCGGTCGCGTTCGACGACGATCGCCGGCCCTCGAAGCCACCCGGCGGCAGTGGTGACGCCGGGGACTGACACCGATCCGGGCTCGTCTGCCACCGATCCGGACTGGGCCGCCTCCGCCCCGCTGTGGCGGGCGGTGCAGGCGTTCCGGCTGGTCACCCTGCTGTACGCGGTGGGCCAGCAGATCGCCTCGGTGCCGTACTACACCAACCAGCGTTTGAGCTGGTTCTTCATCGCGATCATGGTGGTGTGGTCCGGAATCTCGGCGGTGTTGTTGTCGCAGTGGCGGATTCGCCACCACCCCCGGGTGCGTACCGCCGTGGTGATCGGCGACCACCTCGTGGTGATAGCGCTGATCTTCGGCACCCGGATGATCGCCTCCTACGACTGGTATCACCACCATCAGACCCTGCCCACCACGCTGTGGGCCGCCAATGCCGTGGTCTCCGCCGCGATCCTGTGGGGGCCGCTGGGCGGCGTCTGCTCGGGGCTGCTCGTCTCCGCCGCCGTCATCACCGCCCGCGCCCAATGGGATTTCGACGTCTGGCGCGACGCCACCCTGCCCGTGCTGATCTCGGTGGGCCTGGCGCTCGGCCTGGCCTCCAATACCGCCCGCCGCGCGCACGCCCAATTGCAGCGCGCGGTCCGGCTCACCGCCGCGACCCAGGAGCGTGAACGCCTGGCCCGCGAGGTGCACGACGGGGTGTTGCAGGTGCTCAGCTACATCAAACGGCGCGGCAACGAGATCGGCGGGCCGACAGCGGAATTGGCGCAACGGGCCGGAGAGCAGGAGGTGGCGCTGCGGGTGCTCATCTCCGAGCAGGGGGTGCGCGCCGACGACGGCGGCGCCGAGGAGGACCTGCGTCCGCTGTTGACCGCCCAGGCCACCCCCTCGGTATTCGTCTCCACCCCGGGCGATCCGGTGCCGCTGGGACATTGGGCGGCCCGCGAGCTGGCCGCCGCCGTGGCCGCCGCCCTGGCCAATGTGGTGCAGCACGCCGGGCCGGGCGCGAAAGCGTATGTGCTGCTGGAGGATACCGGCGGCGAACTCATCGTGAGCGTGCGCGACGACGGTCCGGGCATCCCGCCCGGACGCCTGGCCGAGGCCGAAGACCAAGGGCGGATGGGTGTTTCGCGCTCCATCATCGGTCGGGTCGCCGCGATCGGCGGGACCGCGCAACTGTTGTTCGAGGCGACTCCCGCCGACGACGATGAAGAGGGAGCGGGCGCGGAATGGGAGTTCCGCGTGCCCGTCCAGCGGTGACGAACGGAAACGGAGGACCGCATGAGCGAATCGGATCGGCGCATCACGGTGATGGTCGTCGACGACCATCCGATCTGGCGTGAGGGCGTGGCCCGCGACCTCGCCGAGGCCGGGTTCGACGTGGTCGCCACCGCCGACGGGGTGCGCGCCGCCGGAGCCCGTGCCGCGGCCGTCCAACCCACGGTGGTGTTGATGGACATGCAGCTGCCCGACGGCAATGGCGCGGACGCCACCGCCGAGGTGCTGCGCGTCTCGCCCCGCTCCCGGGTCCTGGTGCTCTCGGCGTCGGCCGAACGCGCCGACGTCCTCGACGCCATCAAGGCGGGGGCGACCGGCTACCTGGTCAAGAGCGCCTCGGCCACCGAACTGCTGGATGCCGTGCGCGCCACCGCGGCGGGCCAGGCGGTGTTCACCCCGGGCCTGGCCGGGCTGGTGCTCGGCGAATTCCGCCGCATCGCCAATACCCCCGAGGACCGCGACGAACCCCACCGCCCGGCCCTCACCGACCGGGAGACCGAGATCCTGCGGATGGTGGCGAAGGGCTTGTCCGCCAAGCAGATCGCCACCCGCCTGAGCCTCAGCCACCGCACCGTCGAGAACCATGTGCAGTCCACGCTGCGCAAACTGCAACTCGGCAATCGCGTGGAACTGACCCGCTACGCGATCGAACAGGGCCTCGAGTAGGGGGCGCGGATCAGGGATTGCCCTGATGCGATCGTGCCGGGTGGCTGGCTAACCTCGAAGCATGGGAGGTCCTGAAGCGGTTTCCGCTCCCGCGACCGGCAACGCCGTGATCGGCGACCGGGATCTACGGGTATCTGATGTCGAACGCGAACATGTCGGCCGGCTGCTGCAGCGCGCGGTCGGGCTGGGCATGCTGTCGCTGGGCGAGTTCACCGAGCGCATGGACACCGCGCTCGCGGCCAAGACCCGCGGCGAACTCAATACGGTGCTCGTCGATCTGCCGGGCGTCCGGCTGGTCGGCCAGCCCGCCCCCGCGCCCGCCGCGCCGGGCTGGGTGCCGCCGCAACCGCAGCCGCGCTACGTGGCCGCGCACCGGGTGCCACCGGCCATGCCGGGCAATGTGATTCGCGCCCGCCTGTCCAGTGTGGAACGCAAGGGCACCTGGCAGGTACCGCCCGCGATGTCGCTCAACGCCTTCCTGGGCAATGTGCGACTGGACTTCACCCAGGCCGTGATGACCACCCAGGTGGTCGAGATCCATGTGGACGAGTTCTGCGGCTCGATCGACCTGATCGTGCCGCCCGAGGCCACCGTCGACATGAACAGCATCGACCTGATGGCGTCCAGCGCCGAGACCAAGGTCCGTTCCGGCCCGCCCATCGGCCCGCTGCACATCATCGTGCACGGCACGCTGCGCTTCAGCTCCATCAAGGCCAAGCACCCCTTCGGAACCAACTGGAAGCGGTTCCTCAACGGCGCGTGACATCGGCAACGACGCGTGAAATCGGCGCGGCGGCCCGCTGTTCCGGGCGGTAGGGTCACCCCCATGGTGGAAGGCGTCGAGGCTCCGGAGGCAGTGCACAGATCCGGGAGCGGCGAGCCGCTGCTCCTGCTGCACGGTGTGTTGCTGACCTGGGAGTCCTGGGGCGCGGTCCTCGACGACCTGGCCACCGAGCATTCGGTGCTCGCCCCCACCTTCCCGGGTCACTGGGGTGGACCCGAGGCGGCCCGGCCCGCCACCGTCGCCGCCCTGGTCGACCACTGCGAGCGGCTGCTCGACGAATCCGGTTGGGACACTGCGCATATCGTGGGCAACTCGCTCGGCGGCTGGGTCGCCCTGGAACTCGCCGCCCGCGGGCGCGCCCGCTCCTGCACCGCCATCGCTCCGGCGGGACTGTGGCGCACCCCGGCCGCCGCGGATTCCCTGCTGCGCAAGTTCCGGGCCTTCGGCCCGCTCATCGGACTGGGGCCCGACCGGCAGCCGACCATGCCCACCCTGCTGCGCAGCCTGCTGCTGCCGCTGCTCGCGAACCGGCCCGCCGACGTCCCGAATCCGCTGGCCAAGGCCATGGCCGCGGCCATCACGGAATGCGCCATCGCCGACGACCTGGCCGAAGACCCCGATCTCGCAACGGGTTTCACCCAGTTGGCCGAACTGGCGCTGCCCACCACGATCCTGCTGCCCGACAACGACCGCGTCCTCCCGCCGCACGTCTACCGGCCGCTCGCCTCGACCGCCACCCTCGACGTGCGGTCCCTCCCGGACCTGGGCCACGTCCCCATGCTCGAGGCCCCGAACCTGATCACCGCCGAGATCCGCGCCACCATCGCCCGCGCCTCGGCCCCCGCCCACCCCGCCTGAACAGGACTTCCGGACCCGTCGGACCCGATCGCGTAGTAATCATGAGTAGCCCGGGTGTTTCTACTCATGTGGCCGGACGCCCCGCTCGAAAGTATGGCGAACATGAATCTCGCCATCGATCCTCGCCTGATCGCGCGGCTGTCGACTGAATTCACCTCGCTCAGCGAGCACCTGAACGTCCTCGGCCGCGACCTCGACACCCTGCACCACCAGGTCATCGCCGAAAACGCCCGCACCACAACGACATACACCACCTCGCCCGTCATCGCTCCACCGGTGACGGGCGCACCTGTGCCCGCGATCACCTGGCCCGATCCGGTGGTCACCGGTGGCCCGGTCTCAGGCCCGGCAGCCGATCCGACTCCCACC